>NZ_JAKMAY010000001.1:0-63866 GCF_022015835.1 Streptomyces sp. ICN903
GTACCCCCGCACCACTCCACCCGCACGACCCCACTCCGCGCCGCCCGCACCGGCCCGAAGAAGCGAAGGAAGACCACCCCATGCTGCGCATCGCCGTCCCCAACAAGGGTTCACTGTCCGAGCCTGCGTCGGCGATGCTCCATGAGGCCGGCTACAAGCAGCGCAAGGACCGCCGCGAGCTGGTCCTGGTGGACAGCGACAACGAGGTCGAGTTCTTCTTCCTCCGCCCCCGGGACATCGCCGTCTACGTGGGCTCCGGCAAGCTCGACATCGGCATCACCGGACGCGACCTGCTGCTGGACTCCGGGGCCGCCGCCGAGGAGATCCTCCAGCTCGGCTTCGCCGGCTCCACCTTCCGCTACGCCACCCGCCCCGGCACGGCGGGCGACGTCGGGGACTTCGGCGGCATGACCATCGCCACCTCCTTCCCCGGCCTGGTCGCCAAGCACCTGGCCGACAACGGGGTGGACGCCTCCGTCGTCCGCCTCGACGGCGCGGTGGAGACCGCCATCCAGCTCGGCGTCGCCGAGATCGTCGCCGACGTCGTCGAGACCGGCACCACGCTGCGCAACGCCGGACTGGAGATCATCGGCGAACCCATCCTGGAGTCCGAGGCCGTCGTCATCCGGCGCACCGGAGCCCCCGCCGACGACCCCAAGGTGCGGCAGTTCCTCCGCCGCATGCAGGGTGTCCTGGTGGCCCGGCGCTACGTGATGATGGACTACGACATCCGCGCCGAGAAGGTCGAGCAGGCCGTGGCCCTCACCCCGGGCCTGGAGTCGCCCACCATCTCGCCGCTGCACCACGAGGGCTGGGTCGCGGTGCGCTCCATGGTGCCCGCCGGGGAGGCCCAGCGGATCATGGACGACCTGTACGACCTGGGCGCCCGGGCGATCCTCACCACCGGCATCCACGCCTGCCGCCTCTGAGGCCGCCGGCACCCACCGAGGCATCGAAACAACCAGGCACCGACCCATCGGAGAGCGACGCACGTGCCCGCCCCCGCCCCCGAGCCCGGCGCAGACCCCGGCTCCGGCTCCGAACTGCCGGTGACCTTCCGGCCCGCCCGCACCCGCATCGTCCTGCTGTCGGTCGGCGTCGCGATCCTGGCCACCCTCACCACGGTCGCCATGATGCTGGAGAGCCTCGGCGCGGGGGAGCGGGCCTCCTTCGTCCTCACCGGCCTGCTGTTCCTCGGCGTCCTCGCCCTGCTCAGCCGTCCGAAGGTGGTCGCCGAGGAGAGCGGCGTCACGGTCGTCAACCTCACCACCGTCCGCCACCTGGAATGGGCGGAGATCATCAAGGTGAACCTCCGCCCCGGCGACCCCTGGGTCCTGCTCGACCTCGCCGACGGCACCACCCTGCCCGCCATGGGCATCCAGCCCGGCGTCGCCAAACAGCAGGCCATCCGGGACGCGAAGGCGCTGCGCGCGCTGGCCGAGCGCCACGGCACGGGGCCGTCCTCCAGCTGACCCGCCGACCTGCCGGCCCGCGGGGCGCGGACCGGCCCGGCCCGCGCCCCGCACCGCCCTGGAGCGCAGGTCAGGCGAACGAGGGGGGCTCGCGACGCGGCCCCTCGGGGCCCCGGCCGGACAGCACCTCACCGTAGGCCTGCATCAGATCCGGCAGCCGCAGCGTCGCCAGTTCCTCCCGGGAGGGCGTGCCCGGACAGTCCGACAGCCGCAGATCGCGGTAGGCGCAGGACTTCTCGTACAGGGTGCGCAGGAAGCGGCCGTTGCCCAGCTCGTCGATCCAGCCCTGGTCCACCACATGGCCGCTGATGCTGCGCAGCTCCTCCAGCGCCTCCTCGTCCCACACATCGCCGTTCTCCGCCGCCAGCACCTCGCCGATGGCCGTCAGCTCCGGCGGGCGGTAGCTGGGGAAGTCCACCCGGGTGGTGAAGCGCGATCCCAGGCCCGGGTTGGCGGCCAGCAGCCGGTCCATGCCCTCCGGATAACCCGCCAGGATCACCACCAGCCGGTCCCGGTTGTCCTCGGCGCGCTTGAGCAGCACCTGGAGCGCCTCGTCGCCGTACGCGTCGCCCTTGCCGTAGCCGGTGTTGGACAGGCTGTACGCCTCGTCCACGAAGAGCACCCCGCCCAGCGCGGAGTCGATCAGCTCGTTCGCCTTGACCGCCGTCTGGCCCAGGTACTCGCCCACCAGGTCGGAGCGCTGCGCCTCCACCAGATGGTCGCCGCCCAGCAGGCCCAGCGCGCAGAAGACCCGCCCCAGGATCCGCGCCACCGTCGTCTTCCCCGTCCCCGAGGGGCCGGAGAAAACGAAGTGCCGCTTGGGCGGCTGGACGGGCAGCCCCTGCTCGGCGCGGAGCCGCGCCATGTGCAGCTGCGCCGACAGCGCCCGCACCTGGCGCTTGACCGGCTCCAGGCCGACCATGCGCTCCAGCTCCCCCATCGCGCGGGCCAGCAGCACCGGATCGGCCGGCCCCGCCGGGAAGCGCCCGGCCGTCCCCCGGCTGCCGGAGGACCGCTCCCGAGCCCAGTCCGCCTCCACCGGCACGGGCCCGCTCAAGCCGCCGTCCGCAGCGCTCCCGCCGACCAGGCCCCCGGCGGCCGGGTCGGCGAGGTCCGCACCGTCGGCGGGCCACCCGCCACCGGCCGGCGGATCGTCCGGAAGACCGCCGAACGGCACGTCCCCCGTCCCGTCGGCACCGTCCACGACCGTCACGGCCGTCTCCGCCACCTCCGGCGCGTCGTCCAGCCCGTCGCCCTCGGCGATGGCGGTGAGCCGGGCGGCGGTGTCCATGAACGCCGGATCCACCCGGTACACCGCCCGGTACAGCGGCAGCGCCGCCGCGCTGCGCCCGGTGCCCTCCCGGGCCCGGGCCAGCCAGTAGCGCAGCTCCTTGCGCTGCGGCTGCTCGCTGCGGCAGCGCATCAGGGCGGCGGCCAGCAGCGGCTCGGCCTGCCCGTACATCTCCAGCCGCACCCGGGCCATGCCCGCGAACAGGCTCGCCTCCACACCCAGCAGCGGGTCGCCCACCAGCGGCTCGGTGTGCCGGACCAGCAGCTCCCAGTCCTTGGTGAGATAGGCGCGGCAGGCGTGCAGGAACCGCACCTGCGGGTCGGCCTCCACCGGCGGGCACTCGGCCAGCGCCCGGTCCAGATCCGCCACACGCCGGCCGTCCAGCCAGTGCGAGGCGTGCGCCAGCAGCAGGTCGCGCTCGGTCTCCAGTACCGGCTGCACCCACCAGCCCAGCCAGTACCAGGAGTTGAGGGCGCGGCCGTGCCGGGCGCGCTGCTCGCCGAAGCGGTGGCGGTGCTCGTGCATCCGCAGCAGCGCGGTGGCGGTGTCCACGCGCAGGGCGTGCAGCCCGAGCCAGGCGTCGGCCATGCCCGGGTCGATGCGCACGGCGGCGCGGAACTCCTCCTCGGCGTGGGTGTAGGAGCCCACGGTGTACGCGTCGACGCCGCGCAGCCAGGCGAGATCGGCGGGGGCCTGCGGACCGTGGACGTCCTGCGTGCCGTAGTCCCTCACATCCCCCACGAAACGTCCCCCGAAGGTATGCGCCGGGCGGTCACCCGACGGCGGCGGTGGTTCTCAACGGCGCTCAACGACCATGTTGCGAAAGGGAGTTGCCGCAGGCAGCAGGGCAGGACCCAAGCCGTCAGCGGCCTTTGGCATGGTACCCGCGCCCCGGTTTTGGTCGTAGACGGCGTATGAGCGGGCACGGGGCGGGCCGGAGGTGAGGCGGCCGGGCGCCGGCGAGCCGTCGGCAGGCGTACGGTGACGGACGGTGAGAACGCGCCGGAGCCCTCCGGGCGGGCCCCGACGGGATCCGGACAGGACGAAGCCCCCGATCACGGGGGAACAACCGGGGGCTTCGTGCGGGAACGGCCTGTGCAGGCCGCTCAGGGAGAACGTAGAACCGGGAACCGGGGCCGGTCAAGCCGGTGCGGGAGGGAACGTACGGACCGGTACGGTTGGAGCGCGCAGCGCTGACGCCGCGTCACCCACCGTAGCCTTCGGCGGACTTCCCCCGCCCGCCTCGCGGCCCCGGAAGCACCAGGTATCCCCGTGAGCACCGCCGTACCAGGAGATCGGCGTGGGGGAGGGTGGGATCGGCGGCGAAGTGCCGCCCCTCCGCGCGCTCCCAGCCGTCCCAGAAGCCCGCGAGCTCCGGCCCGTCCCTGCGCCGCCCCCGGGCCCAGGCCTCCTCGCGCGGTACTTCCAGCCATACGACACAGGCCAGACGGGGGCGCAGGGCACGGCGGCCCGCGCCGACCCCCTCCACCAGCACCACCGGCGCGGGCGGCAGCGTACGCGCCCCGCCGAACACCCGGCGCTCCCAGTCGTACACCTCGTACCGGGCCGGCTCCCCGCGCGAGAGGGGGGCGGCCACCTGCTCCAGAAAACGGCCGGTCCACCCGAACAGGGCGCCGTGGCTCGCCAGATCGTCCAGATGGAGCACCGGCACCCCGCCCAGCCGAGCCGCCAGGAGCCCGGCCAGCGTGCTCTTGCCGGACCCGGCGTGCCCGTCGACCGCCACCAGCCGCACCGGCCCGCACGACGGCGGCAGGCCGCGCAGCCGCCGGACGAGACCGGCCAGGCCGTCCGGACCGGCCGGGCCGTCCGGACCGGCCGGATCGGAGCAGGTACCGGGAATCACCGCTCCAGCCTACGGCCGGCCGGACAACGCCACTGGTCGACACCAATGTTTTCGGGTGTGCGGACCCCGCAGCACTGGCCCCGAAGATCCGGCGGCGGGAAGATGTGGACACTCCGCGGTGCGTCCGCGGCACCACCACGCCGCCGCCGTATCGGCGCAGCACCCACGCGCGACACCACACGCGCACCGACTCACGGAAGGACCGGGGTACCCACCGCCATGACCGACAGCAGACCGGCCACCCGCCGCACCGTACTCGCCGCCGTCGCCACCGCGGCGACCGCCGCCATCGCCTCCTCGGCCACCGCCTCCCCGCTCCCCACGGCGGCCGCCCCGGGCGGCCGTCGCCGCGCGAAGGACTCCACCGTGGACTACCACGGCTGGACCTCCGTCGCCGACTGGCGCTCCGGCACCGGACAGGGCACCCGCGTGGCGGCCGGCCGCCGCCCCGGCATCGCCATCGCCGCCCCCGCGGGCACCACCGACTACACCGACCCGCACACCGGGCGCACCGCCGCCTGGGAGTACGCCGTGTGGACCTCGCCCGCCCACCGCCTGCCGGTGCCCGCGAGCGAACTCGTCGCCTCCTGGAACGCCCACACCCCGGCCGGCACCTGGATCCGTGTCGAGATGCGGGGCACCTACACCGACGGCACCGACACCCCCTGGTACACCCTGGGCGTCTGGGCCGCCGGCGACGAGGACATCCGCCGCACCTCCGTGGACGACCAGGGCGACGGCAAGTCCAGCGTCTGGACCGACACCTTCGCCATCGACGACACCTCCACCGGCCTGCGCCTGGCCGCCTACCGGCTGCGCGCCACCCTCCACCGCGCCCTGGGCACCGACGCGACCCCGGTGGTCTGGCGCCTGGGCGCCATGGGCTCCGACGTCCCCGCCCGCTTCGAGGTCCCGGCCTCCGCGCCGGGCGTGGCCGCGGGCGTCGAGCTGGACGTCCCGCGCTACTCGCAGAACACCCACATCGGCCAGTACCCGGAGTACGACAACGGTGGCGAGGCGTGGTGCAGCCCCACCTCCACGCAGATGATCATCGAGTACTGGGGCCGCAAGCCCACCGCCGAGGACCTGTCCTGGGTCAACCCCGACTACGCCGACCCCCAGGTCTGCCACGCCGCCCGCTTCACCTACGACTACCAGTACTCCGGCTGCGGCAACTGGCCGTTCAACACCGCCTACGCGGCCACCTACCGCGACATGCAGGGCATCGTCACCCGCCTGGACTCCCTCGCGGACGCCGAGCTCCTGATCCGCGCCAGCATCCCCCTGATCACCTCCCAGTCCTTCATGGAGTCCGAACTCGACGGCGCGGGCTACGGCACCGCGGGCCACCTGATGACCGTCATCGGCTTCACGGAGGACGGCGACGTCATCGCCAACGACCCGGCCAGCGACAGCAACGAGGCCGTCCGTCACGTCTACAAGCGCCGGCAGTTCGAGAACATCTGGCTGCGCACCAAGCGCTACAACGAGAAAGGCCAGGTCAGAAGCGGTACGGGAGGCATCTGCTACATCCTCTTCCCGGCAAAGTCAGCACCGAGTCAGCACCGCGCGCTGCGCGCGCTCGGCATCCGCTGATCCGGTGCCGTCGAAGACGGCCCCGAGCACCTGTCGGCAGCGCTCGCTGCCGTCGGCGGTGAGGTGGCCGTAGCGGTCCGCCGTGACCCTGATGGAGGCGTGCCCCATCCACCGCGACACCTCGTGGAGGGGAACACCGCTACCCAGGGTCACGGTGGCCCACTTGTGCCGCAGGTCGTGCGGATTGTATTCCCGGATTCCCAGCCGCCGGATCGCACGGTCCCACGACTTGCGGAACAGATCCGGATAGGGCATTCCGCCGTCGTTGTTCCGGACGGGCAGCCGGTCGACGACGGAATTCAGCTTCCCGGGAGCCGGGATATCACGCCACTCGCCTTCCTTCCGGTGCTTGAGAGGCGCATAGCGGGCCACGTATTTACCCGAAGCGTCCTTCACGCGTATCACCTGCCGGCGCAGTCGTAAGACCCCATCGGAGATGTCCTCGGGGAAAACCCCGAGGGATTCTCCGATCCGCACTCCGCAGCAGGCCATGAGCCAGACGGCGGGCTCCAGTCGGGGGCCGATCTCCTTCGCGAGGGCGGTTATCTCCGCAAGGCTGGGAAGGCTGCGCTCGTCCACCCGCAGCACGGGACTGTCCAGCTTCTCGGCCTCCCGCACGGGATTGGCGGGGATCCTCCGGTGCCGCACCGCGTGTGAGAACAGCCCGGACAGGACGATGCGGCGGGACTGGACCGTGCTGAGCGCCGTCCCCGCCTGCCGCCACCGCGCGTACAGGCCCTCCACATCCGCCGCGGTGACCTGGGCCAGTGTCCTGCGGCCCAGGTGGGGGAGGATATGGAGCCGCAGGATGCGCTCGTAGGCCTCCGCGGTGCCCGGGGCCATGCTCTTCGACTCCAGCCACTCCTGCGCGTACTGGCGCAGGGACACCTTCCCGGCGTCCGGGTCGATGTAGAGGTTCTCCCGCTTGTCGTTCTCCACCTTCGCGGCGAAGGCGAGGGCATCCTTCTTCCGGCCGAAGGCCTTCTCGCGCTGCCGCGCTGTCCTCCCTCCAGGCTCCCGGTAGCGCACCCGCCACCGTTTGCCGTCGTATCCCGGCCCTTTGTCGATGATCTGCGCCAAAATCTCACCTTCCATGCGTTCTGCTTCCGCAGAGGAATCCTGCGGAAGCGCGGTACGCCGTGGTGAGTGATGTTATGGATCTTCCCGGCCGCGCCAAATCGGCGAGTATTCAAGTGAACTGACGGCAGGGGGAGCCCCTCCAGGTGCTCCTTTGTCGGTTGCATGTCCGGGAGAAGTCGTTATGAGCCGCCCGCCCGCATAGTTGGTCCCGATGTTTGGGGGCAGTCGGCGAGCGTGCGTAGGTATATGGCTTTTGATGCATTTTGCGCTTCTCCGGGATGGTTGGCCTCTGCGTGTCTCGTCAGCGTCGTTCGGTGAGCCCGGGAGCAGAAGGTTTGAACGCTGCATGTCGCAGGCCGGGAGCGACTACGCTTATCCGGCGTCCACGCCTCTCGGCGGGCTGGCGCGCGGGCGTAAGTAGGGAGCGCTGAGCAGCAGATGACGGGGATGCCCGAGCGGATCGGTCGGTACGCCGTGGCCAAGGAACTGGGCTCGGGAGGTATGGGAGAGGTGTACCTCGCCTATACCCCGGGCGGTGATCCGGTGGCGGTGAAGCTGATCCGGAGCGACAAGCTGGATCCCCTCACAAGAGCGCGGTTCGAGAAGGAAGCGCTGATAGCGCGCACCGTGATCGGTACCAACCGGGTGGCCCGCTTCCTGGACGCCGATCCGTTCGCGGACCGTCCCTGGCTCGCCATGGAGTACGTGGCCGGGCGCACGCTCCTGGCGTGCGTGGACGAGGACGGCGTCCTCCCCGTGCCGATGGTTGCCAGCCTCGGGGCGCTGCTTGCGGAGGGGCTGAGCGCCGTGCATGCGGCGGAGCTGCTTCACCGGGACCTGAAGCCCCAGAACGTGATCATGGGCAAGGAAGGCCCCATGATCATCGACTTCGGCCTCGGCGCGTTCATGGACGCGGCGAAGGAGTCCCTGTCGCACAGCGGCATGATCGTCGGAACCGTGCGCTGCATGCCGCCGGAACAGGCGAGCGGACACCCGAAGGTGACGCCGGCAGCGGATGTGTACGCCCTGGGCACCGTGCTGCTGTACGCGGCGGCTCGCCACTATCCGTACGACGGCGCGGCATGGGAAGCCGTCGCCGTGCAGGTGGCGAACCCCGACATCGGTCCGGACCTGAGCGGTGTGCCGGAACAGCTCAAGCCGCTGATCGCTTCGATGCTCGCCTACGCGCCGGAAGACCGGCCGACGCTGGACGTCGTGACCAACGAGTGCGCGAAGCTACTGAAAGCCGCCGGTCTGTCACCGGCCGACGCGCGACTCGCGCTGATCGAGCGAACGACGGTCAATGGCATTCCGGACGCGGTCGAGCAGCCCTTGTCGCCATCCTTCGAGAAGCTGCTTGAAGATCAGGCCAAGATCACTAGTGGCGCGAACCAGGGCTCGCCCCTCGACGGGCCGGTAATGGATGCGGGGACCGTCGAGCCGGAGTCGGAAGACGCGGGGCAGGACGAGTCGGCACCGGATTCCGGCGGACCGACCGCGTCTCCGAAGGCAAGGTCGACAGCGCGGTCCACAGGTGGGCGGCCGCCCGCGTCGAAGCGAGTGGCGGATGAGCTACGGGCGCAGTACGCAGTAGGCGCCACGCTGTGACGACCAGGCAGTCAGTGCCTGGTGAGAAGCTTGGCGGACGGATGCGCGAGACGGCTCTGAGGCTGTCTGTGCGCTACGTAAAGTGAAGTGGCGGGGGCGCGCCGTGAGCAAGAGTTCGGAGCGAATGTTGGGCGTCGAGTCGGGGGCAGTGAACGGCCGAAGCGAAGAGATGGGGGGCAACGGGGAGCCTGGCGCAGGCCCGTCGGAGGGGCGGCTGCCGGAATCGGGCGGGTACGCGCCGGGCGCGCAGGTCCTGATCCGTGACGAGCTGTGGCTCGTGCGCAAGTGCACGCCCACCGAGCATGACGGGTGGATGCTCGAGGTCATCGGCATCTCGCCGTTCGTCCGTGACATGGACGCCACCTTCTACGACCGGCTGGACGTCGTGCAGGAGCTGGACCCGCGGAAGACCGAGCTGGTACCGGACGACTCGCCGAACCACCGCAGGTCCCGGCTCTTCCTCGAGGCGATCATGCGGAAGACGTATCTGCCGCAGACCGAGCACGGGCTGGCGCTGGCGGACAACTTCCTCATGGACCAGCAGGTCCACCAGCTGCGGCCGGCGGAGCTGGCATTGTCGATGAAGAATCCGCAGCCGCGGATACTGATCGCGGACGTGGTGGGCCTCGGCAAGACGCTGGAAATTGGAGTACTCCTTGCGGAGCTGATCCGACGCGGGCGCGGCGAACGGATCCTGGTGGTCACGCCGCAGCATGTCCTGGAGCAGTTTCAGCGTGAGCTGTGGACCAGGTTCGGGATCCCGCTGGTGCGCCTGGACTCGACCGGTATCCAGCGAGTGCAGCGGGAGATCCCCGCGGGGCGCAACCCGTTCGCGTACTTCAAGCGCGTGATCATCTCCGTGGACACGCTCAAGAGTGACGTGTACGCGCACCACCTGGAGCACACCGACTGGGATGCCGTCGTCATCGACGAGTCCCACAACCTCGTCAACCGCGGAACGAAGAACAACGCGCTGGCCCGGCTGCTGGCCCGCAGGACCGATGCGCTCGTGCTGGCCTCGGCCACCCCGCACAACGGCGACGCCGCCTCGTTCGCCGAACTGATCAGGATGCTGGACGAGGCCGCGATCGCCAACCCGACCCAGTACGACGTGGAGGACCTCAAGCACCTCTACATCCGGCGTACGAAGACCTCCCCCGAGGTGCGGGAGGCGATCAAGGATGAGATGTGGAAGGACCGCGGTCCGTCCAAGCCCATCCACGTTCCGGCCACGGAGAGGGAACTCGCGGTCTTCAAGGAACTGGCCACGCGCTGGATTCCCGCCGATCCGTCGACGCCGTCGGTGAGCAGACACCAGCTCGTCCCGTACCGGCTGCTGAAGTCGTTCCTGTCCTCGCACAAGGCCCTGCTGGAGACGGTCAAGACCCGGATCGGCACCCTCGACACCCCGCCGGCCGACAAGCCTAAGAACGGTGCCAAGCGTCAGACACGGCCCGAGGACCCGGCAGTGCGCGAAGCGGCCCGGAAGACAGAACGGGCTGCGTTGGTCGATCTGCAGCACCTTGCCGAGCAGATCGAGGACCGGGACTCGGCGAAGCTCACAGCGCTGGTGGACGAACTGCGCGCCATGGGGGTCGGGCCGGGCTCCGACACCCGGGTCGTGGTGTTCTCCGAAAGCATCCCCACTCTGAAGTGGCTGGCCGAGACCGTTCCGGCCGCACTCGGCTTCAAGCGCACGGCCAGTCCGGACGAGAAGAAGCCGTGGCTGGGATTCGGGGGCGCGGCGCAGGTCATGCACGGAGAAGCCACCACGGACCAGGAGCAGCAGGAGATCGTCGAGAAGTTCGGGCTGCGCGACGACCCGGTACGCATCCTGTTCACCGGAGATGTCGCCTCCGAAGGCGTCAACCTGCATCAGCAGTGCAACCTGCTGATCCACTACGACCTGCCCTGGTCCCTGATCCGCATCGAGCAGCGCAACGGTCGTATCGACCGGTACGGACAGAAGCGGCGGCCCGAGTTCCGCGCGCTGACCCTCACCAGCGACATTCCGTGGCGCACGGACGAGACGACCGGGCAGCCGCGCACCTTGGACGACCGGCTGGTGGGGGAGAAGCTCCTCAAGCGTGAGGAGGAGGCCCACAAGATCGAAGGATCGGCCGAGGCCGTCACCGGCCTGTACCGGGCCAAAGAGGAGGAGAACCGCCTCACCCAGGACCTGATCGCCGGCCGCACGGTCGAGGAGTCCCTCAAACAGTCCCGGCAGGGTGGAGCCGCCTTCCTTGCTGGCATCCTCGGCCAGGTGGGCGCGGTCCACGAACATCCCGAGGTCGCCCGAGCGGTCGTGCCGAAGCTATTCCGCTCCACGGCCGACTACTTCGACGAGGCACTGTGGCAGATCTGCCGCCCCAACCCCGAGGACATGCTGTCCCTGCGCCACGACGACGACGGCACCATCGCCTTCGAACCCCCGCGGGACCTGCTGTACCGGCTCAAGGCGCTCCCGAGGTCCTACCTGGACGAGCAGCAGATCATGCCGCGCAAGAAGCAGCCGGCACGCATGCGCGTCACCTTCTCCAAGAAGCTCGCCGGCAAGCGTTTGGAAGCGGCACGGGAGACCACCGAATCCCAGTGGCCGAACGTCTCCTACGTCACCGACATCCACCCCGTCCTGGACTGGGTCACGGACAAGGTGCTGGTCGAGATCGGCCGACACAAGGCCCCCGTACTCGCCGCCGCGGTCGACAGCCCGACGTACCTGGTCCAGGGCATCTACTCCAACGCACTGGGCAAGCCGACCGTCGTCGAGTGGATGGCCGTCTCCCAGCTCCCCGGCAACCCCGTCGTGGAGAAGCTGACCACGGACGTGCTGGAGCGCTACGGCGTCGGCCCGGACATGCCCGGCCGCGCCACGCCTCGAGACCTTCCCGGCCTCAGCGCGCTCGTGCCCGACGCGATCGATGCTGCTCAGCTTCATCTCATCGCCCTTGAGGCCGAGTACCGCAAGCAGATCGACGAGACCCTCGCCCCCTACCGCAAGCGGGTCGCCGAGTGGCGACAAGAAGCCCTGTTCGCCACTGCCCGCCCGAAGGAAGCGGAACTCGACCGAACCGCCGAGCGGCTGCTGAGACTGGCCAAGTCCCTGGAGACGGCCAGCGAACCGATGCTGCGACTGCTGGCCGTTCTCGAACCGCACACCGGCCGCTGAAGGAGGCACTGAAAGATGAGCACCGCATTCGACTCCTTCACCAACCGTGGCGAATACCTCTCCGCGCACTACTTCGCCGAACAACTCGGCAACGACCTGAAGAAGGGCCTCTTCGCCACCTGGGCCCTGCGCGAAGGCGACGAGAACGACCCTCGTAGAACCCCACGCGAACTGCTGCGCACCCTGCGCACCCCGTACCTCGCCGAGGACATGCGCAGCTACTTCGCCAAGCACGCCCAGGCGGACGCCGAGGACGAAGCGCGTCTCAACACGTACAACAATCCCGAGTGGACCAAGCGGCTCGTGGAGTGGCACCAGATGGTCCTGCGCGCCCTCGGCTACGACACCTCCCCGGCCGAACTGACAGTCCACCGTGCCGGGCGAGACCACACCCTGCCCGTCGCCTACCACGGCCATGGCGTCATCGCCCTCGACTGCGGCTGGTCCACCGACAACGACTCCGCCCTCAACGCGGACGGCGCCGGACAACTGCTCCAGCCATTCCACGTCAGCGCGAGCGAGTCGTACGAGACAGGCGCGGCCCTGGCCTCCTGGCTGTTCCAGAGCGAACTCGGCGAAGAGGGCGGTCCTCACCCCCGCTTCATCCTGCTCCTGTGCGGCGGCGTGCTGGTGCTCGCCGACCGCCATGCCTGGAACGAGGGCCGCTACCTCGCGGTCAACCTCGACACCGCACTAGAACGCAACGATCGCACCCAGCAGGGTGAACTCGCCATCATTGCCGCCCTGTTCAGCCTGGACATGCTCCGCCCCGGCGAGAACGACACCAGCCGCGCGATCGACGCCCTACTGAAGTCCTCCAGCGACAACGCGGCCGGTGTCTCCGGCGAACTGCGCTACGGCCTGCAGCGATCGGTCGAGATCATCGCCAACGAAGTCCTGCACCGGATGGCCGAGCCGCGGAACAACGTCACCCCGGCCGACATCGAAAGCACCAAGATTCCCTTCGCGCGGGAACTCACCCGCGAAGCACTGCGCTACCTCTACCGCATCCTCTTCCTGCTCTACGCGGAAGCCCGCCCCGAACTCGGCATCCTCCCCGCCGACGACGGTTCGTACGAAGCCGGCTACTCCATGGCCCGCCTGCGGGAACTCGTGACCCGCGACGAGGAACTCGTCGACGAGGAGGCCAAGAACGGCTTCCACCTCTACGAGTCCCTCGACGTCCTGTTCAACAAGGTCAACTTCGGCCACCGCCCGTACGGCACCGAGCCCGACGACGACCATCCCGGCGACGACGAGGAGACCCGCAAGGCCAAGGCGGCCCGCCGCAGCGAGGGCCGCGGGCTGCGCTTCGAACCACTGCGCAGCGAACTCTTCGAACCCACCGCCATCCGCCTCATCGGCACAGGCGTCCTTGACCCGCGCTGCGACGAGGACAACGATCCCCGCTGGCTCGACCTGCGGCTGCGCAACGAAGCACTCCACGAGGTACTGCGCCTGCTGACCATGAAGAAAGGCAGACGTGGCGAACGTGGCGGCTTCATCTCCTACCGCAACCTGGGCATCAACCAACTCGGCGCCGTCTACGAAGGGCTGATGTCCTACACCGGCATCATCGCCGAGGAAGAACTGTGCGAGGTGGCACGCGGCGGCGACCCGGAGCAGGGATCCTGGCTCATTCCCTCCCACAAGCAGGACCAGTACCCCGACGCGGCCCTCGTCCACTACGACGAGAACGACGCCCGCAAGGGCCTGCGCGGCGTGAAGAAGTACGAGAAGGGATCCTTCGTCTACCGGCTCGCCGGCCGTGAACGTGAGACCTCTGCCTCGTACTACACCCCCGAGTCCCTGACCAAGGTCACCGTCGAACTCGCCCTCAAGCACCGCCTCGACCAGAAGAAGGACGAGAACGGCAACGTCATCAAGACCCGGGCCTCCGAACTGCTGAAGTACAAGATCTGCGAGCCGGCGCTCGGCTCCGGCGCGTTCCTCAACGAGGCCATCAACCAGGTCGCCGACGAGTACCTGCGCCGCCGCCAGGAAGAACTCGGCATCACCATCCCCACGGCCGACGCGATCACCGAGAAGCAGAAGGTCAAGGCGTACATCGCCCTGCACAACGCCTACGGCGTCGACCTCAACGACACGGCGGTCGAGCTGGCCGAGGTGTCGCTGTGGCTCAACACCATGCACCCCGGCATGCGTGCTCCCTGGTTCGGCCTCCACCTGCGCCGCGGCAACTCGCTCATCGGCGCGCGTCGCGCGGTGTTCGCGGGCGACGACGTGGTGAGCAAGGACAAGGCGTGGCTGAAGGCGAAGGGCGCCCTCGCGCCGACTCCGCTGCCGTTCCTCAGAGACGGCGAGCCGCAGCCGCTGCCCAACGAAGCCATCCACCAGTTCCTGCTGCCGAGCCCGGGCTGGGCAGCGGTCACGGGCTCGAAGGAGGCCAAGGAACTCGCCAAGGGCGATGTGGAGCGGCTGGCCGTCTGGAAGAAGGGCATCCTCCAGCGGCCCCAGCGCAGCACGGCACACCTCAACAAGGACGGCACTCCCAAGCTCAACCCCAAGACCAAGCAGCCCAAGCCGGAGGCCCGCTCGCAGTTCACGCGGCTGCGGGACGCCGCCCGGAGGGCCGAATTCCTCTGGTCCGCCGTCGTCAAGCGCATGGAGCTCTCCGAGCGGGAGATCGCGCGCCGCATCGACGTATGGCAGGCCGATCCCACAGATCCCGAGTACGCCTTCCTCCAGCACCCCGATCAGGCGGTGCCCAAGGAGAAGGTCCTGGAAGACCTTTTCAACGCCGTCGACACCCCGTACTGGCGGCTGAAGGCCGTCATGGACGCTTGGTGCGCCCTGTGGTTCTGGCCTGCCGACAAGGCCGGACTGCTGGACGGCACCGACAGCGAGTACACGACACCAGCCGTGGTCAGCGACGCGGACGACCTCAGCGAGGTGCTTGGCGGGATACCGCTGACAGGAGAACAGCTCGACGATGAGAAAGCCGCTCTCGAAGCTCCGGCCGTTCCGGCTCCGCGCCCGGCGCCGCGGTTCGTCGAAGCCAAGGCACTGTTCGCGCTGGGGCCTGAGCAGGCCTCCTTCGAAGATCTTGAGCTGAGCGCAGATGACGAAGGAGTCGTGGAACTGCAGAAGGTCGGGCAGGCAAGGGCGAAGAAAGCTGCGACGAAACCACAGGAGCAGGAACGGCGGCGGGTCGTCCCGCTCAAGGACCTCGAGGACTGGCTGGAGTTCCTGGAAGCCATGCTGGGCAGGGCCGATGTGCCCGACGGCAACACCCTCATCGACAGCTTCGAGAGCCTCGCCGACCTGAAGGGCTTCGAAGAGACCCTCCCCGGCTTCATGGTCATGGACGCTGGCAACCCGGAAGACCGTTTCCCGTGGCTCAGGGAGGTCCGGGACATCTCCAAAAAGCAGGGCTTTCTGCACTGGGAGTTGGAGTTTGCCTATGTCTTCGCGCGGGGTGGCGGATTTGACCTCCAGGTGGGTAACCCGCCGTGGGTGCGGCCCCGTTGGGACGAGTCCTCTGTTCTCGCAGAGCACGAGCCGTGGTTCGAGCTGGAGGCCAAGGCTTCCACGACGGATAAGGAACGACGACGCCGAGAGGTTCTGGATTCCTCAGCGGCGTACCAGTATGTGCTCAACGAGCTGACGAACACGAGCGCGCAGGTCGCAGTGTTTGGCTCCCCGCAGATGTACCCGCTGCTGGTGGGAACCCAGCCGGACTTGTATCGGGCATTTATGTCTCAGGTGTGGGCGCACACGTCTACGGACGGAACTGCTGGAATGGTTCACCCGGACACGCACTTCACGGGGGACAAGGAGGGGGCGCTCCGAGAATCAGCATATCGGCGGCTTCGGGTTCACGGAGACTTCGTCAATGCTGGACAGCGGTTCTTCCCCGAACCAGTTGGCCATACCGCTCACTTTGGTGTGCATATCTACGGAAAGTCAGGAAATATCTGCTTCGACCACTTGTCCTGGCTGGTCTCTGTAGATGCGCTGCGGTACTCCGCACAACACGACGGCTCAGGCGAGGTGCCGGGTGTTCGGTACCGCAATGGGGAGTTCGACGAGCGGCCGCACAGGACACGGGTTGTGCGGGTAGACAGGAAGCAACTGACCGTCTGGCAGCGGCTGCTGGATGAGGACGATCAGCCGGAGGAGCAGGCTCGACTGCTGTTCCCGGTGAGTGCGGCGGAGGCGGCGGCGATCGAGGCCTTGGCGGGTTATCCGGTGCGGCTTGGGGTTCTGGGACCGCAGATCTCGCCGGGGTACCACGAGAGCGGCGCCAAGAAGGGCAACCTGATCGACTACAACCGCTCCGACCCCAGCACGGGGCAGGAGTATCAGCCGGACCGCTGGCGTCGGGTGATTCTCAAGGGCACGCAGCTCAGCGTCGCCACGCCGGTGTTCAAGCGGCATGACGCGAACAGCAACGACCCTTACGGTGCGGATCTCGTTGCCCTACCACCGGACTTCGTGCCAGACACGGCCTACGTACGGGTGCCCGGCAGGAACCAGGCATACCTGCGCGAGCAGGATCGGTGGATTGACCACAGTGCCCTCACACGGCTGCGGGCAAGCGAAAAGGAGATCACCCGTACCCGGCGCAAGATCGCGAACGACCAGCGCATCCCCGAGGAACAGGTTACGGACGAGCAGGTCGGCGCCGCATTGGTAAAGCGGGCCCGGCGGCGGTATGTCGCTTTCCAGCGGCTTGCCTGGCGCCGTCAGGTCGCTCCGAACACAGAACGGGCCTTGTACGCCGCTCTCGTTCCACCGGGCACGGCACACATTGATGCCGTACACAGCCTGGCGATGCCCGATAACCGTCTTACCGCGCTGGTCGCAGGGTTCTGGGCTTCGCTACCGTTGGACTACTTCCTTCGGGCTACTGGCCGGGGTGACATGCGTGTCGCTGGTGCCAAGGCCATGCCCGCCCCTACCTCCGGCCATCCCCTGGCTTCCGCCCTCCTCCTCCGGACCCTTCGCCTCAACTGCCTCACCCGTGCCTACGCCGACCTCTGGGCCGAGCTGTATGACCCTGCGTGGCTCGACCGGGAACGCTGGGCTTATAAATGGCCTGACCTGCAGCCCCTGCACGACGTGACCCCCGACTGGCGCCCCGAAACCCCCCTCCGCACCGAGCGGGCCCGCCGGTCGGCCCTCGTCGAAATTGATGCCCTTGTAGCCGTCTGGCTCGGCATGGGCGCCGACGCGCTGATCGCCGCGTACCGAGGGCGTTTCCCCGTGCTCCAGAAGTACGAGGCCGTGACCTGGTTCGACGCCAACGGCTGGAAGCTCGCGGGCAACGCGCGCACGATCGGGCAGCGGCAGACCAAGGAGACGTGGAAGCAGTTCGAGGCGTACCGGGCCGCACCGGACAAGGCACCTGTGCCCGAGGGCTATACGCCGCCCTTCTACAAGGCGGACCGCGAAAAGGAAATGCGCGAGGCGCACGCCGTCTTCAAGAAGCGGCTGGATGAAGCGATCGCCCGTGGCGAGTGGGACCCGGTGAAGCAGGAGGTGCCGAAGCCGTGAGGCCGACGATTCAGGCGCGGGGGCTCAAGGAGAGCCTGCTGCAGTATCTGTCAACGACGTACGCGCTCAGCGATGAGGGTGCGCGCGAGGCGCTGCACCGGTTCCTCGGGGACGAGACGTCGGGGATGTTCCGGGGACCGTACCTGCGGATCCGTGCCCCCTTCACCACGGCCGACGACGGGTGGCGCGAGCATCTGGAGTGGCGGCGGGAGGGCTTCACGCCGTACGCGCATCAGGCGGTCGCCTTCGCTCGGCTGACTTCCGCCAACGGGCACACACCACAGCCGACCCTCATCACCACGGGTACGGGCTCGGGCAAGACGGAGTCGTTCCTGTACCCGGTGCTCGACCACTGCCGCCGTGAGCGTGAGGCGGGGAAGGCCGGCGTCAAGGCGGTGTTCCTGTACCCGATGAACGCGCTCGCGACCGACCAGGCGCAGCGCATCAACGAGCTGCTCACACAGAACAGCGAGCTGGGCAAGGTGTGGGCCGGGCTGTACATCGGGGACCGGACGGCGACGCAGTACGAGAAGGTGCGCACCCGGCGGATCGACATGCAGCTGTCGCCACCGGACATCCTGATCACCAACTACAAGATGCTCGACCTCCTGCTGCAGCGTGAGGAAGACGCCCCGCTGTGGCAGGAGTCGGACATTCGGTACATCGTGGTGGACGAGTTCCACACCTACGACGGCGCGCAGGGCACCGACGTGGCGATGCTGCTGCGACGGCTTGCCTCCGCGGTCGGGGCGTCCGAGAAGGGGCGTCCGCTGGGACGTATCTGTCCGGTGGCGACTTCGGCGACGCTCGCCTCGGGAACGGACGAGGACGGGAAGGCGCGCCTGCTGGAGGTGGCGACCGACGTTTTCGGCATGGACTTTACGCCCGAGTCGATCGTCGGGGAGAACCGGCTGTCGGTGGAGGAGTTCATCCCGCTCACCGAAGTGAGGATGCAGGGGTTGCCGACCCCTGACGAACTACTCGCACTGCCCGACCCGGCCTCCTCCGAGGAAGCACTGCTCGATCTCATCGAGGCCGTGACCGGAGTCAGGGACGCGGACCCGTTCCGGCTGGGGGAGAACCTGAAGCGGCACCTGTTCACCCGGGCGGTCATGCAGGCACTGGACGGCGAGGTGAAGACCAGCGCCGAGGTGCTGGATCTGATGTGGCGGGCAGGCGCGGCGGGCTGGGCGGAGGCGGTGGCCCGGCAGCCGGAGAAGGCGGCCGAGGCGCTGGCCCGGTTCGTGGCGCTGATGTCGTACGCACGCGATCCGAAGTCGACGCCGGAGGAACCGCGCCCGTTCGTACACGTTGAGGTGCACCAGTGGGCCCGCTCGGTGTCCCGGCTGCTGCGCGGCGTCCTGCCATGGCCGAAGGCCGAGTTCCGCTGGGACGTGGCCGGGACGGCGGACGCGAGCGCCACGGATGGTGAACGTGTGGTGCCGGTGACGACAGCGACGTCCGGGCAAAGCGCCAACCTCTTCCTGCCGGCCATCTACTGCCGTGCCTGCGGACGGTCGGGCTGGGCCGTGTTCTCGCCGGAGAGCGACGACCACGACGTCCAGTTCGACACGTTCAAGATCCGGCGCGCCTCGCTCGGACAGGACAGGGCACGGGTGCGGAACCTGATAGCGGCGACCGATCAGCAGGCGCGGGAAGGTTCCGGTGCGGCGCCGATGTCGGCCGGCGGTCGGGGCGCCGGCGGCAGCACGACCGGACAGGGCGCCGGCGGGATACTGATGGTGCTGGACGGAGCACGCAAGCGGCTCCGGCTGCCCGACCCGCTCAACGACTACGACAAGGACACCGGAGAGCCGCGGCTGACGGCCCGCGACTCGGCGTTCGTCCTGGTCCACTTCGGTGGCACGGTGGCCAACACCGCGGCCCGGGAGGACTGGTGCCCGGCATGCGGTGAGCGCAACGCGATCCGCTACCTGGGCACCGGGTCGGCGGCGATGGCCGCGGCGTCGATCACGCAGCTGTTCACGGGCGGTGAGCTCGACAAGGAGCTGCACGAGGACAAGACGCTGATGTTCAACGACTCGGTGCAGGATGCCGCGCACCGGGCCGGGTTCGTCGCCAACCGTTCGTACACCTTCTCGCTGCGGGCCCTGCTGGCCGAGCATCTGCGCCACGACGAGCCGACCGCGCTCAACGACCTCATCGCCGACGTGGTCGAGGCCACCACGGACAAGGACACCCTCGCCGCGGTGGTGCCGCCGGACCTGCACGTGTACAAGGGGGTCGAGCGGCTGCTGTCCGGTGAGGGACGGGGCGGCAGCATGCCGGTGTGGCGGTTGATCGGGCAGCGGCTCGTCTTCGAGACGCTGATGGAGTTCGGGTTCCGCTCCCGCAACGGACGCACCCTGGAACTGACCCGGACCGCCGCCGCGCACGTGCGCATCGACGACCCGGCGGCCGTGGTGGCGCTGGTGAAACGGATCCACGAGGAGTGCGTCCGCGACGGAGTGCCGCTGGTCGCCCAGGACGACGCCCGCTACCTGGCGCTCGTACGGGTCTTCCTGGAACGGCTGCGTACCCGGGGCGCGGTCGCCCACAAGTGGCTCGACAAGTACATCGACGAAGCCGGCACCAGCCGGTACTTCATCTGGGGCAAGCGAGCCCCCGGTATGCGCGCCTTCCCCAAGCGGGTCGCGGCCCCGGTGTTCCTGCTGAGCAGCCCCAAGAACGGCAGCGAGTTCGACTTCGCCACCGGCCGGCTGTCGTGGTACGAACGGTGGGCGACACGCTGCCTGGACCTGCCGCGGGAGATGGCGCCGGAATTCTGGACCCGGCTGCTGCCCGAGCTGTCCGCACTGGGGCTGCTGTCGGTACGGACCCCGCGCGACACCTCGCTGCGCGTCTACGGCCTCAAGCCCGGCAACGTCGAGGCGCAGCTGCTGGACGACGAGCAGGTGAGGCATGCGTACGTGCGCTGCCGGGTGTGCTTCTGGGAGCAGACGGTCCACCCCTCGCTGCTGGACCAGTGGCATGAGCAGCCCTGCCCCTCCTACCGGTGCCGCAATGGCCGCCTGGTGGCCGGCGACCGGCCCGAAGGTCTGGGAGTGCACCACCGCGACCGCGACTACACCCAGGACTACTACCGACGCCTGTACCGCGGAGCGGGCACCTATCAGGTGGTCACCGCCGAACACA
Source organism: Streptomyces sp. ICN903 (assembly GCF_022015835.1). Classification (NCBI taxonomy): domain Bacteria; kingdom Bacillati; phylum Actinomycetota; class Actinomycetes; order Kitasatosporales; family Streptomycetaceae; genus Streptomyces; species Streptomyces sp. ICN903. Next base: position 20,757 of record NZ_JAKMAY010000001.1, read on the forward strand.
CCGGCATGCTCACCCGCCCGCAGCGCGAGCGGGTGGAGAACGCCTTCAAACGGCGCGAGGGCTTCAAAGACCCCAATGTGCTGTCCTGTACCCCAACCCTGGAGATGGGCATCGACATCGGTGACCTATCGGCGGTGGTGCTGGCCGCGCTGCCACGCCGGCCGGCCTCGTACGCCCAACAGGTGGGGCGGGCCGGACGCCGCACGGGCAATGCCTTCCTCCTGACGATCCCGGACCGCAGGCGCCGCGACCTGTACTTCCTGGAGCGGCCCAAGGACCTGATCGCCGGCACCATCGTGCCGCCGGGCTGCTACCTGTCGGCCGTCGAAATCCTGCGCCGTCAGTACCTGGCCCATCTGCTGGACCTCGCCGCCGCCGGACGGCTGGTGCGTCCGGACGGCACCGCGCTGCGCGCCCTGCCGCGCAAGGCGCCCTGGCTATTCGGACCGTCGGGCTACCTGGCAGACCTGGTGGAGCTGGCCATCTCCCAGGGGGAGGAGCTGGTCGAGGGGTTCCTGGAGCTGTTCCCCACCGGGGTCAGCGACCAGGCCAGGGGAGACCTGCGTCAGTACGCCACACACGAACTGCGCGGCAAGGTCGAAGAAGCCGAGCGGGAGTGGTTCCGCGCCCAGCGGGCACTGCGGGCCCGGCTGAAGGAGATCGACGAGGCCCACGACGAACTGCACGACTCCGACCCCGACCAGGCACGGCAGAAGGCCGAACTGGACGCCGAGCGACGCGGCGTCGGGCGACGCCTGATGAACCTGGGCGAGACCCCGGCACAGACCGCGCTGTGCGACCTCGGCCTGCTGCCCAACTACGCGCTGATCGACTCCACCACTGTCCTGTCGGCGACCCTGTACGGCGAGAACGAGACGGACCCGACGAAGTACACCTCCGACACCTACGCCTACGAGCGGCCCCGGCGTCTCGCGCTGGAGGAGCTGGCACCGGGCAACACCTTCTACGTCAACGGCTACAAGCATCAGATCAGCGGCATCGAGATCGCGACCGGCGGCCGACAGGAATGGCGCACCTGGCGGGTGTGCCCCGGCTGCGGCTACGTCCGAACCGAGAACGCCGCCGAGGACCGCTCACCGTGCCCGCGCTGCAAGACCTCCCACATCGCGGACGACGGCTCCTGCCTGTTCCAGATCGTCGAACCCGCCACCGTCACCTCGCGCGACAAGCGGGAGGACGCCCGGATCCGCGATGACAAGGACGATCGCGACCGCCGCTTCTACCGGGTCGTGGATGCGGTGGACATCCCACTGGATGACATCGAGCCCGGTTCCTGGCGCCACAAGGAGCAGACGTTCGGCGTCGACTACTGTCGCCGCGCCATGATCCGCCGCATCAACATCGGACCGGTCCGCTTCGACTCCCGTGACCGTGACGACTTCGCCGGACAGCGCGTACGTCTCAACCCGTTCCACGTGTGCACGGCGTGCGGAGCGGCGAGTGCCGACGGACAGCCGGTCTTCGACCACGACACCGACGAGCTGGACTCCCTGACCGCCCGCAGCGGGCAGCTCAAACACCATCGTCCGTGGTGCCCGCTGCGCCGCGGCAAGAAGACCGACGCCCGCGAGGAGCCGGTGTTGCTCGCCCACCAGTTGCAGACCGAGGCACTGCGCGTGCTGATCCCGGCCGCGACCGCGGACGTCGACGCCAAGGTGCACTCCTTCCGGGCCGCACTGAGGCTCGGCGTGGACCTGCACTTCGGCGGCGACCCGCAGCACCTGGACACCACCGTGGCGTCCATGCCGGACACCGACAGCGGCGAGCGCCGCTGGTTCCTGGTGCTCTTCGACTCGCTGCCCGGCGGCACCGGTTACCTGGACCGGCTCACCAAACCGGAAGCCTTCCGCGACACGCTCATGGCGGCGTACGAGATGCTCAAGGAGTGCCCGTGCGCCGAAGAACAGCGCCGGGCCTGCCACCGCTGCCTGCACCGCTACACCCCGGAGCCCTTCCAGGACATCGTCTCGCGACGGCAGGCGCTGACCATGCTGGAGTCCCTGCTGTTCACCAAGGACGGTGAGGACGGCTGGGAGACCACCGAGGTCGAGCACACCGGGCTGGTGGGCTTGGACTCCCAGGTGGAGTCTGACTTGGAAGCACGTTTCCTGGCCGTCCTGCGCGACTGGGTGAAGGTCACCGACGACGCCTCCCTCGACGAGGACGGTCACGCCAGCGGGCATCTGCGCTTCACCGGCGACTCCAGCGACTCCGACGTGGTCCACTGGAGGCTGACCGCGCAACAGCAACTCCGAGGTACCGTCAGCGACTTCACCTTCACCCGCGTCGACGGCCCGGCTCAGAGCGTGAAGGTCTACCTCGAGGGCTTCCGCTTCCACGCCAGCCGCGAGCACAACCAAATCGCCGCCGACGCGGCCAAGCGCACCCGCCTGCGCGCCGAAGGAGAGATCGTCTTCCAGATCACCTGGGCGGACATCGACCTGTTCGAGCAGAGCCCCACACGCGCCAAGCCCGTCTGGCCGCCGTACCGGGCCACGGCCCAGGAACAGGCCAAGACCGCTTACGAACAGTACGGCGGGCAACGAGCGCACTTCGCCGGCGCCGTCTTCGCCAACCCCATCGACACCCTGATCGCCTACCTGCGCGACCCGGATCCCGAGCGCTGGGCCCGCCGGGCCCGCGCGCTCGTCACCGGGCTCACCACCCAGCCGGGCACCACCCAGGTCGCCGCGACCGGACGCCGCAGTGAACTCGTCGCCGCCCTGCGCGACCAACTGGCGACCTTCTCCCCGGCCAAGCGTCACGACAAGCCGGTCGTGCCGGACACGGCCGGCATCGGTCCCGTGCACGTCTTCCGCGCCCAGGACGACACCGAGCTGCCGATCGTGTTCGCCCTGGACGCCGCCGATCCCGAGAACCTGAAGTGGACCGCGCTCACCGTCCTAGACGACAGTGACGCCGTCCTGGACACGGATGAGCACAAGGAACGCTGGCGGGCTTGGTTGTACTGGACCAACCTCACCCAGTTCCTGTCCCTGGCCGGCGGTGACGGCGTCCAACTCGCCACCAGCAAGGCCGCCGAATTCGAGGTCGAAGTCCTCGCGGTCTGCGGAGGACTCGGCGAACTCGACTCGCTCATCGGCATGCCCGCCCCTGCCGAGGCCGAGGCACCCGTCACCCAGGTCAAGCCCGTCGACCCGGCCCCGGGCCACGCCACCGCGGCGGAAGTCACCGTGGCCCAGATGCTGCGCGACGCCGCCTGGGATGAAGAGATCCTGGAGATCCTGCGCGAAGAACCCGACGAGTCACCGGACCTGCTCCGCCTCGCCGAGATCCTGGCCGACCGCGGCAAGATCGCGCCCGTCTTCGGCCACGAACTGGGCATCAGTCGCTGGCAGGCCGACTTCGCCTGGCACACTCACGGCATCAAGATCGCAGTGGTCTCCACCCACCAGAGTGAGGACGACGACGAAGCGCAGCGACGCGACGCCGCGTACGTCGAGGACGGCTGGACCATCCGTACCGCCACCGAATGGCTTGCCCACCTCGACGAACTGCTCGACCAGCTCCCCGACACGGAAGAAGGAGCCGCCCGATGACCGCACGGCTCAGCCTGTACCGCAAAGCCGAAGAGGAGCTGTACAAGCTCGATCGCTCGGTCAAAGCCCAGTTCTACGACTTCTGCCACAACTTCCGGAACAACCCCGACCTGCCGGGGCTGAGGAAGAAGAAGCTCAAGGGAGACTCCCGCATCTACTCGGCCCGCGTCAACCAGGACTACCGGGCCCTCCTCACCCCCACCGGGGTCGACGCGGACGGCACCGAGAGCTGGCTGGTCATCGCCGTCCGTCACCGCAAGGACGTCTACGAAGAGCTCCAGGTGGCCGTCAACCGGGTGACCGGCGAGATCGAGTTCGTCGACCTTGCCGTCGTCGGCGACAGCGCCCTGCGCAGGGCCGGCATCACCCTCACCCCGGCCGAGCCGGACAAGCAGGCCCCCCAGGCCGCTCCCGAGCCGGAGCCCGAACCCGCGGCGTCGCCGCTGCTGGCTGCCTACGACGCCGACCAGTTGCGCGAGCTCGGCGTCGCCGAGCAGCTGATCGAGCTGGCGCTCGCCGTGACCACCAGCGACGAACTCGACCAGCTCGTCGAGGGCGCTCCTCTGCTCTCGAAGGACGTCCTGTACGGCCTCGCCGCCGGGATGAGCATCGACGAAGTACGCAAGGAGATCACCGCGCCGGTCGAACTCGACCGGCGTCCAGACCCCGAGGACTTCGCCGCGGCCCTCACCCGGACCAAGGTGACCACGGTCGACGACGCCGTCCGCACGGTTATCGAAGAGGGCGACTTCCGTGCCTGGAAGGTATTCCTCCACCCCACGCAGGAACGCATCGTCCACCGCCACTACAACGGCCCCGCCCGCGTCTCCGGCGGTCCCGGCACCGGCAAGACCATCGTTGCCCTGCACCGCGTCAAGCACCTTGCCGAGCAACTGCCACCCGGCCGTAACAAGCCGATCCTGCTGACCACTTTCACCAAGAACCTCACCACCGACCTGCGCCTGCGGCTTGCCTCCCTTGTCAAACCCGAACTCCTGGCCCGCGTCGAGATCGCCCACATCGACCAGCTCGCCGCCCGTGTCCTCGGCGAGAACACCGTCCCAGGACGCGGCAAGCAGCGTGTCTACGATCACGTGGCCTTGAACGAGATGCGCCAGCTGCTGGCTGAACTCGATGACCGGCGCTTCGAGCCGGAGTTCCTCTTCGAAGAATGGGAGCAGGTCATCCTCGGCCAGTCCGTTGCCACCCGTTCCGAGTACTTCAAGGCTCGCCGGGCCGGCCGCGGTCGGGCACTGACCCGCCCCGAGCGCGCGCGCATCTGGAAACTCATCGAACAATTCGCCGCCCGCCTCGACAAACTCGGAGTGGAAACCTGGGGCCAGGCCGCCGAGCGCGCGGCCCGCTTCGAGATCGAACGCGCCGCGAAGATCATGGCTCGCCGCGAGTACAAGGAAGAGGTCGGTGGGAAGGACCTCATCCACCGCGACAACAGCTCCGGCATGCGCTACCTCGGCTACCGCTACCGGCACATCGTCGTCGACGAGGCACAGGACCTGCGTCCCGCGCACTGGAAGATGCTGCGCGCCATGGCCGACCCGGACCTGCCCAATGACATGTTCATCGCCGGCGATACCCACCAGCGCATCTACGACCACCAGGTCGCCCTGGGAGCGCTGGGCGTCAACATCCGCGGTCGTGCCTCCCGTCTGACCCTCAGCTACCGCACGACCAAGGAGATCCTCGCCGAGGCCCTCCGCGTCGTGGAACCGAAGAACAAAAGCGCAAAGGTCGTCTACGACGACCTCGACGACGGCACCGACACCCTCGCCGGATACCGGTCTGTCCTTCACGGCCCCAAGCCCGACTTCATCCGCTACGACACCTGGGACGATGAACTCGCCGGGCTCGCCGCCACGTTGAAAGCCTGGCGTGAGGAGTTGTCCACCGACGACAGCGGCGCCCCCCGCGACCCCGGCGGCCGCATCGCCGTATGCGTCGCAGACCGGGACATGGTCAGCCAAGCCATGTACTACCTGGCCACCAAGGCGGGTATCACCTGCGCCGAACTCACCAAGGAAGGCCCCAAGGGCGACGGTGAAGTCCACGTCGGCACCATGCACCGCTTCAAGGGTCTCGAATACCAGCGTCTCGCCATCGTCGGAGCCAGCGACGGCATTATCCCGCGTACCAGCGTCATCGAGCGTTACCGCACCGAGGACCCGCCCCGGTACGAGCGCGAGCAGCGCAAGGCGCGCTCCCTGCTGTTCGTCGCGTCCACTCGTGCCCGCGACGCCTTGACCGTCAGCTGGCACGGCAAGCCCAGTCCGTACCTCCCGGTATGAGGCACTGGTGCTCCGGTGCTGTGAGTTGTGGACGGCGCCGGAGCACCAGCGTCTACGACGAGATGTGCTTGGCGCGGGAGAGTGAACTTGGTTCGTAGCGCAACTGATAAGTGCGTACACCTGCGCCGTTCACCCGGTAGAGCGTGATCGTCGATAGGAACTGCTCCTTGATCTGCAAGGCGCGCCGACGTTCCTTCTCTTCAATACCGCTGATCCACTCCTCAATGTGCTCAGGAAGCTTGAAGGCCAGCTCGTATGCACCGACTGCACTCGCGGGCGATACCGTCCACTCCGACGCAGCTCCCATGCCGCGTCGCTTGATCCGCACAGTGTGGTCCGGTCTTGCGTCGGCGTACTTCAAAAACCGACTTTGATTGTCGGCAACGAGCGGGAGGATGAACGGAGCCGAAGGGAAGCCGAGCAGCAACCCCGCGTCGCTGCGCTGCCGCAGCACGGAAGCGAACTCAGCCACTGCGCTGTCGGCCGCCTGCGTGAATTTTTCGTCGGTCGAGCCGGGCTGTGGCAGCAGGTACGAAGGGGACGTCTTCAGTGCCCGACGTAATTTCGTACGTAGCCAATTTACCGGGAACGGTGTTGATTCAGGCAGATTTTTCTGCGTCCTATGTAAGGCTGAAGCCGTGGCTCCGATGATACCCAGTAGCCAGGCGAAAGAAGCGCCGGACAGATCTACCAGAGAGATCTGGTGAGCGAGTGCGTACTTCTGAGCATCTGCCGTGAAGCCGCTTGCGGAGAACAAGGCATAAGAGTACTTGTACCGTTGTCGCGGTCGGGTTCCTGGACTCGTCATGAAATTCTCGTTCACGTCGTGCACCACCCCGTGGGCGTTTCTGACAACCTCCAGCCCACAGCGCCCCTGGTAGTACTTGGCTTCCAGGAACAGACGTACAGGCATGGAGAACGCCGGAGTGAACGCGAATTCCCCGAGCACATCGACCTGATGCACCGCACCCCGACCACGGACCCGAAGGGCTCCACCTTCCATCACCAGCTCGAACGGATCCTGGCTCGCTTGGACGAGCAGCCGGTAACCACTGAAGCGCAGCATCCAGGCCAGAGCTTCCTCCAGTAAGTAGCCCCTTAGTGCGGACTCTCTGATCATCCTGCCGTCCCTCCCTCTCATGCAGGACACTCACAGTAACGAATGATCATCTCACTTGCGAACGAGAGGAGGTGTGCATCCGGTGTGCGAAGTGGGTGATGGCTCTACAGGGTTTCTTCCTGCCGTGGCCGGTGCCAGTCGGTGGGGGTGGGCTGGCTACTGGCGTGGGTGGCGCCAGAGAACATCGTCTCGCCTGACGACGGTCAGCCGCATCTCGAATCGTTTAGGCGTCTACTCTTGGAGTAGGTGGGAGATGGTTTCCAACGACTCGTCCAAATCATCGAACCCCGCTCTGCGGGGTGGCTTAGCTCTTGGTCATATGGGGCTCGAGCCTTGATGGAGCGGGAAGAGCCGTGGATCGGCCACTATCCGGTTCGTGCGGACAAGCAGGCGGGAACAGTCAGTCAGCGGTGTCGGGGCGGCAGGCGTCCCGGTCCTGCTGGAAGCGCCACAGGTCCCGCATCAGCCCAGGCCGGTTGATCAGTTCGTGGAAGGTGCCGGTCTGCACCACGACCCTTGTCCATGACGACCACGCGGTCGGCGATCGGGGTATTGGCGAGGTTGTGGGTGACCAGCACGACGGCGCAGTCGCCGGCCAGCTTGCGCAGGCCGGTGAAGATGCGGTGTTCGGCCCGCGGGTCCAGGTCCGAGGTGGGCTCGTCCATGACCAGCAGGCCCGCGTCGCGGTGCGCGGCTCGGGCGATGGCGATGCGCTGCCACTGCCCCCCGGCGACAGGGCCACTCCCCCCACCATTTCAGTAGGTAAGGGGCGAGGGTGTCGGTGCGGATCTGGTCGGCCTGCTCCTTGGCGATCATGTGCCAGCGCAGCATGTACGTCACGCGCCGGTCCTTGTGGGTGGCCACCGTCGCCAGGTAGGTGACGCGCTCGCCCCGGAATGAGGCCACCACCTGGGGGATCGCCGCGCGCAGTCGGCTCGGGTCGTGCGCCGTCTCGATCAGCACGCGAAACGCCTCGGTCGTGACGAACAGACCCAGCGCTCCGGAAACCCCGGAGACGAGCTGGCAGGCCAGCAGAGCGACCACGGCTTTGCGGTCCACCTCCCACGCCAGGGCGAAGGTCCGCCCGACCAGGGAGGGGAGCCGCCGAGCCATGCTGCGGCCGGCAGCAGGTCGGCCAGCTCCAGACCGTCGCCGCCGGGGTGAGAGAACGTCAGGGTCTCCTCGGCGGCGGTCGTCTTCTTCGCGGTCGGTGCGTCGGACGCATCGTCGTCATGCAGTCTGTTGGCGGTCTCGGTCACGCTTCTCCTCCGCGTCGGCCGAAAGGATGGGGCTCGATTCGTGTACGGGTGCCCTCGCGGGTGGAGGCTGCGTCGTACCCGGCGCGGAGCCAGACGGTCAGGTGGCGTGTCGCCGGGGCGGTGGGTTGGGGCTGGAGCCCGTAGGTGGCGAAGAAGGCACACAGCTCGTCCGGGGCCATGCGGTGGTGGAAGCGCTGGTTGCCGTGCCCGCGGCCGTGGTTCAGATTCTCTGTGATCACGATGCGTACGGCGTTCAGCACCTCGTCCAGGGCGGTGCGCGGTTCGGGGAGGTGGTCGAGGGTGTCGATGATCCACAGGGTGTCCGCACCGTGCGGCGGGACGAGTCGGCCGGGCTCGACGGTGCGTACGTATACGCCGTCGCGGGCGGCTCGCCAGTGCAGGAAGTCGGTGGAGGGCGAGGAGTAGTCGCAGGCGAGGACGGTGAAGCCCGCGTGGAGGAGGCCGAGGGTGTCGGCTCCGATCCCGCACCCGTAGTCGATGACGCTGGCGGCCCGGAGCCGTCGCAGGACGGGGAGGGCCTGGGCCAGGTAGGGCGGGCGGTTGCCGCTGGCGGTCCAGATGGTCGAGTTGTAGAGGTAGTCGGTGCTGGCGCGGAAGAAGTCGGCCCGCTGCCGGGGCATGGTGGGGGCGGCGGCGTCCCAGGCGGCGGCCAGGGCCTTGGATGAGTCGTGGAAGGGCACGAAGTCCTCGCCGAGGAAGTCGCGCAGCGCGCGCCCGAGGTCGGTGTCCAGGGCGCGGTGCCACCGGTAGGCGTTCCAGGCGGACCAGCAGCCGGGGCAGGCGTCGAGGTGGGACCGGAGCCGGGCGGCAGCGTCGGCGGGCATCTGGTGCGCGCAGAACGGCCGGAACAGTCGGCGGGTCTCCAGGCATGTGGACGGGTTCGCGGTGTGGACATCCATCACGGGACGGTTCTCTCAGGGGGCGGGATGACGAGGACCGGCGGGGTGCCGGTGAGGGTGAGGACGGGCATGCCCGCGGCGCGGGCTGCGGCGATGCCGTCGTGGGCGTCGTCGACCGCGAGGCATGCGGCGGGCGGGAGGGCGAGTTCGGCGGCGGCTCGGAGGAAGACCTCGGGGGCGGGCTTGCCGCGGGAGGTCTCGTCGGCCGTGACCACGGCGGCGAACATGTGCTCCAGGTCCAGCGCCCGCAGCCCCGTGGTGACCAGGCGTCGGGAGGCGCTGGAGGCGATGGCGCACGGCAGGCCGGCGGCACGCGCCTGGTGCAGCAGCGCGAGGGTGGCGGGGACGGGCTGCAGATGGCCCGAGCGCAGGTGCTCCAGCAGCAGGCGGGCGCTGGCCTCCCGGACGCGGTCGGCCGGAACCGGTACGGGCAGTCGGCTGAGGAGATCGAGGACCGGCCGTCCGGACCGGGCACGGTAGAAGTCCTCGTCCAGTAAGACGCCGAAGGGGGCCAGGGCCTGGGACAGGGCGCGGTAGCGGGCTTGGTGGGTGTCGGCGAGGGTGCCGTCCCAGTCCAGGACAAGCGCGCCGACCCCGTGGAGTGCCGAGTCGAGACGGAGGCGGCGTCCCGGGACGGGGGAGGGGTGAGAAGTGGCCGGAACGCCCCTGCGGAGGTGGCCGGTTGTGGGAGAGTCGGGCGGTGCGGCCGCGTCCGCGGCCGTGTCGTGCCGCTGCCCATGGGATCCGGATATGACCATCAAGCACCCCACTGCGTCTGTTTTCCCGTTCGCTCTGGTGGACGGCCGATGGCGGCTGGGCATGATCGAGCACCCGCGGCTGGGCTGGTGGATGGTGCCCGGCGGCCACGTCGAGGCCGGTGAGACACCAGACCAGGGCGCGCTGCGGGAGCTGGTGGAGGAGTCCGGGTTCACCGGACGGCTGCTGCCGGCGCCGGGACCGGAGCTGCCGGCGGGATACCCGCATCCGGCGGTGGCCGCGCCGTGGTGGACGGTGGAGATCCCCGCGGCGCGCGACAACCACCACGGCGAGCCGCACGTGCACATCGAGCACCTGTACGTCGCGGTCGTCGACGCGCCGGGGGTCCCGGTGGGCGAGGCGGTCCATCCCTTCCGGTGGACGGCGGAGGAGGAGCTGGCCGAGCTCCACGCCCCCGAGGACACGAAGATCGTGGGCAAGGAGCTGTTCGGCCGGATCGGGGAGTTGGCGCGGCTCACGAGCTGACCTGCTCGTCCGCGTCCGAGGCACCGCGGGGTCGGGGCACGGCCGTGGCCCCGGCCGCCTTCCGGGCGGCGGCCCGGTCGATCCACTGCGCCATGAGGGCTGCGGCCTCGCCGGGCGCCAGGAGGCGCCGGTCCAGGACGCGGATGCGGTCGTCGCCGTCGGCGAGCTCGCGGAAGAGTTCCTCGGCGCGCCGGTGCAGGGTGCGCTCCTCGGGTGTGAAGATCTTGCCGTCGCGCTGCTCGGCCCGGGCGAGGGCGGCATTGAGGTCGTCGGTGACGAGGACGGTCGTATCCGGCAGGGGACGCCACCGGGCGCCCAGGCCCAGCAGGCGCCGGGCGGTGGGCAGGGGGTCGGCCGGCTCCAGGATGAGCGACTGGTAGACGGCGGTGGAGTGCAGGCTGCGCCCCTCCACCACGGTGGCGCCGTCGAGCAGGTGGGGGAGCGCGGACTCGTAGTCGTGGGTCTTGACGGCCAGGAGCAGCAGCGTCTCGCTGCGGGGGGCGCCGCCGCGCAGGAAGTGGTCTCCGTCGGCGGCCCGGGCCATGGCGTGCAGGATCTGCTGGGACAGGCCCGGGGTTCCGGTGGAGCGCATCCGGGCGGAGAACTCGGTGATGGTGCGGCTGGGGCGGGTGAGCCGGGGCCGGGCGCGCTGCAGGAGGTAGTCCTTGCCGACGCCGTTGACGCCTTCGATGCTGACGAGCAGGCCGGGGTGGGAGCCGGTCGGGTGCATCAGGGACCTTCCGTTCGCCGGGAGAAGGGGTCAGCCGAAGGTGAGCTGCTCGGGCTCGGCGGCCTTGGGCGGGCGGGCGCACTGCCGGGCCAGGGCGGCCAGGGTGGTGACGGCACCGGTGCGGGCGAGGTCGGCCAGCAGCCGCTGGAAGAGGAGGGCGGTGACCTCCACGTCCCCCATGGCGCGGTGCCGCTGCTCCGGGCGCGGCAGGCCGAAGTGGTCGATGAGTGTGTCCAGGGAGTACCGAGGCAGACCGGGGTGGGCGAGGCGGGCCATGCGGATGGTGTCCAGGACCGGCAGCATCGCCAAACGGGTGCAGCGCTGCCGGTAGCGGTAGAGGAAGCCGGCCTCGACCGCGGCGCTGTGGGCGACCAGGAGTGTGGGGGCGTCGGGCAGGTCGGCGTCCAGCCGGGCCAGGACCTCGCCTGCGGGCGGCCGGCCGGCGACGTCTTCGGGGCGGATGCCCATCTGCGCGGTGTCGGCCGGGGTGACGGGGGCATGGGCCGGAGGCCGCATCAGGGACTCCCAGCGGAATCCGGTGGGCTGAGGGCCCTGACCGGGCTGGTGCCGGAGTCCCAGGCACGCCACCTCGATCGGCTCGGGTGAGTGCCCGGCGGGTGTGGTGCCTTCGAAGTCGATGACGACGAAGTGGGTCTGCTGGAACTCCGGGTCTTCTGCGAGGTGTGTCACGGGGCCCATGCGGCCGCCTCCTTGGCGATGGTCTCGGCGATGGTGTGCAGGTCCTCGTCGCGGTGGCCGTGGTGGACGACCACGGCGAGGGTGGTGTCGATGACGCGCTCGGCCCGCCGGCACGGTGCGGCCGGGCGGACGGTCAGAGCCGGGCGGCGGTCGGCCGGGGCGAGGTGGAAGGTTCCGACGCTGTTGGCCACGCCGCGGGCCGCCAGCAGCGTGGCGAAGGCCCGAGGCTGGTCCAGGTGGAGCTCGAACAGGGCGCTGTAGCCGTTCCATCCGGGCGCCGGGGTGATGGGGGTGAGCCGGCTCAGGCCGGACAGCAGTTCGGCCAGGGCGGCGGCTTGGGCGCGGCGCCGCTCCAGCAGCTCGTCGAAGCGGTGCAGACTGCCGTGGGCGTATGCGGCCAGCGGCTCGGCCAGCCGGTGGTTGAAGCCGACCCGGGACAGTGGAAGGACTCGGGCGGGCGGGGTGAGGTAGTGGTTGCGCAGGGCGCGCGCCTGGTCGGCGATACGGTCGTCTTCGGTGACCAGGAAGCCGCCCTCGCCGGACCACAGCAGCTTGCCGTCCTTGGTGGAGAAGCAGCCCACGTCCCCGCCGGTGCCTGCGAGCCGCCCGCCGACCCGGGTGCCGTGCGCCTGGCAGGCGTCCTCGACGACCACCAGGCCGTGCCGCCGGGCGAAGGCGGCCAAGGGAGCCGGATCCGGGGCCCGGCCCCACAGATGCACCGGCAGCACCGCGCGGGTGCGGTCGGTGAGCTTGGCGGCGGCGTCCTTCAGATCGAGGCCGACCCCGTCGGCGGGGCAGTCGACGAAGACGGGGACGGCGCCGATGTAGTGCAGCGGGGCGATGGACATCGGCACCGCGAGAGCCGGCACCAGCACCTCGTCCCCGGCCCCGATGCCCGCGGCCAGCAGCGCCAGGTGCAGGGCCGCGGTGCCGGAGGAAGTGCACAGCGCGTGCCGGACGCCGAAGGCCTGCGCGAGCGCCCGGTCGTAGGCGTCCGCCTCCCGGGAGGTGAACGGATCGGGCATCCGCCGGAGCGCGGTCGTGGCCGCGGCCACGGCACGGCTCGGCGGTGTGGTCGGCCGTGCGGTCACCGCACACCTCCCGGCAGGAAGGAGCCGAACCCGGTCAGAGGCCACATCGACACGCAGTCGGCGGAGAACAGCGCACACCCGCCGCAGGCGCCGTCGTGGGCGAACAGCTCGGCGGCCGTGCGGCCCGCGATGCTGCGGCGCCGGTCCGGCTCGGTGACGGCGATCCGCAGAGCGGAGGGGCAGTCCCACACCGAGCCGTCGGGCTGGATGAAGTGCAGGAAGGTGCCGCCGAAGCACGCCGCCACACGGCTCGGGGCGCCGGGGGTGACGGCGGCGACGAACCGGTCGGGGTAGGAGGCGTCGGGCAGGTCGACCGGGCGGCTGCGCCACAGGCGGTCCAGCTCGGCCCGTACCCGCTCGATGTCGTCCGGCCGCAGGCACAGCTCGTCGTGCAGCGCGTGGTCGGGCGCCAGGGAGACGGGCTGGGGCACGAAGTAGTCCAGCCCGAGGTCGGCGGCCAGCCGGGGCACGGTGTTGATCGCGGCGATGTTGTGGCGCCCGATGGCCGCGTACAGCCCGATCCGCGGCCCCTGCCCACCGGCTTCGGCACGCCGGCGCAGCAGGTTCTCCACACCGGCCAGGACCTGGTCGAAGCCGTCCTTGCGGTTGCGGGCGGGCCGGTAGCGGTCGTTGACGGCGGCGGTGTCGGCGTCCAGGGAGACCGACACGGCATCCACCCCGAGTTCAACGATGCGCCGGGCGACGGCGTCACGGCCCAGCGGTATGCCGTTGGTGCACAGCACCACCTCGACGCCGCCGCGCTTGATCTCCTCGACGATCTCCAGTACGGGAGGCCAGATCAGCGGTTCCCCGCCGGCGAGGAAGATCCGGCGCACCGGTGAGTCGGCCAGCGTCGCGACGAACGCGGAGATCTCCGGCAGACCCAGATCGGTGCGGGACAGGTGGGAGAGCCGTCCGACCTCCAGTGCCGGCCGGTCGCGGTGCTCCTCGATCGTGCCGAAGTAGCAGTACGTGCAGCCCAGGTTGCAGGGGCTGCGCAGCGCCCACAGCAGGTCTACGTTCCGGTCGGGCACGGCAGGTCCTCCTCCTCGTTGGTCGCTTCGACGACGGCGCGCGCCAGCCGGTCCACGACGGCGTCCTCGTCCAGCCCCCGGCGGTCGACGACACGGAACCGTCGGGGCTCGCGCTCGGCCCGGTGCCGGTAGAGGGCGGTGGCGCAGTCCGACAGGGCGCGCTCACCCGCGTCCATGGGGCGTCCCGTCCGCAGCGCGTAGCGGCGAGCGCATACGGCCGGATCGTCCAGCAGCAGCAGCGTCAGATCCGGCAGCGGCCGGAAAGCGGAGACGGTGGCGTAGACGCGCTCCATCTCCCGGTGCAGCAGCTCCGGGGGTGCCCCGGTGCCGGCGAGGACGGCGGCCTGGTAGGCGGCGACCGTGTCCACTCCGCGGTCCTCGAGCACGACGGCGGCGCCGCTGCAGCGGGCCTGCTCGAAAGCGCGGGTCTTCAGCGCCAGGAGGACCAGCGTCCGCGCCAGCGGCGACGCCCCGCGCAGGAACGGGTCCCCGCCGGCGGCGAGCGCCCCGACCAGGGTCGGGGGCAGGCCGTCTCCGCGCAGGTCGCTGATCTCCTCCAGCAGCACGCAGCCGCTCCCCAGCCGCTGCGCCAGGCGGTGCGCCAGACGGGTCTTGCCGACCCCGTTGGGGCCCTCCAGGCTCACCCACACGATCAAGGCCGCCTCCGGCACACGTACAGCAGCTCGCTGGCCGCCTCGGGCACCGCGGCCGCCGAGACCGCGGACACGAACGCCTCCGGCACCACCTCCACCAGCCGCCGGTACAGCGCGTCCGCGCCCGGCCCGAACCGGTTCGCCAAGGCGGAGGCGACCTGCTCCTCACCGGCCGGGAGCAGGCCGACCACCTCCACCACCTCCAGCCCGGCGGCGTTCAGCTCCGGCTCCAACTCGGCGCGGTTCCACTCGTAGACGTGGACGCGGTGCTGCAGGGGACGCGGTGGCGGTCCGGGCGTCTCCGGGGTCGACAGGTACAGCCGGCCCTCATCGGCCAGGGCGGCGGCTATGCGGTGCAGACTGGCCACGCCCCGCTCGCGCGGCAGATGTTCGAAGGCACTGGTGTTGACCATCACGTCGAACCGGGGCAGGCCGTCCGGCCACGGCCCGGAGACGTCCGTCTCGTGCCAGGCGATCGGGAAGGGCCGCCGCCCGTAGTGGGCGTCCAGCCGCTCCGCCGTCGCGGCCGCCTCGGCGAGATTGCCGGGACTGATGTCCAGCCCGGTGTAGGAGGCGATGTGCGGCGCCGTCCGGTACAGCACCGGCAGTTGCAGGCCGCGGCCGCAGCACACGTCGGCCACGCGCGTGCCGGGGCTGCAGCGTTCGGCGATGTACTGGTGCTGGAGGAAGTTCATGATCCCGGACGGCTTGGCGTGCCCGGTGAACAGCGCCGTGTAGAAGTCGTCCATCTGGTTGGTGCTGTAGGGCCCGATCATCGGCGTACCGGGCCGGGTGCGGTACTGCTCCGGTAACGCCCTGCCGGTCAGTGCCTCTCCCATGGGAAGACCACCCATCCTTCGTAGAGTTCTCCGATGTAGTCGACGGCCTCTTCAGGGCCCGGTTCGGTGGACCAGTTGTCCCGGTTCACGGCCATGGCGGCGGTGCGGATCCGGGACGGTCCCAGGGCCCGGACCAGGCGGCGGGCGCGGTCCAGGGTGGCTCCGCTGCCGGCGATGTCGTCGACCACCAGCACGTCCAGCCCGGCCAGTACGCCCAGGGAGGCCGGGTTGCGGTACTGCGGCTCGGGTGCCTTGGCCGCGCCCACCCCGTCGGCGGTGGTGCGGGTGACCTCCACCGCCCGCATGTCCCGCACACCGAGCCGGTGCGCGAGCAGCGTGGCCGGGACCATGCCGCCGCGCAGGACCCCCACCACCGCCTCCGGCGCCCCGTCCGCCCAGACTCTTTCCGCGATGCTCCCGGTGAGGGCCTCGACGTCGCCCCAGGACAGCACCGCGCCCACGCGCGGGTCAGCGGCCACGTGCGTCACCCCACAGCAGCACGTGCAGCCGCGGACTGACCGACCAGCCCCGCGGTACGGCGGCCTCGGCCAGGGCCCTCATCCCGTCCACGACCTCGGGCCCGCTGGTGCCCTGCGGCATCAGCCACACCGACTCCATGCCGTAGGAGGCGGCCAGTTCCTCCACCTCGGGGACGTCGGCGCCCGGGTCGGTGACGACGAACTTGAAGACGGCCTTGCCCGTGCCGGCCAGTGCGGTCAGCGAGTCGGGGACGATCCGCCTGCCCGCCCTGACACCGGAGGTGGCCAGTTTCGGGGAGACGTTGAACCGGGCCGCGCCCTCGACCAGTCGCGGCGCCGGCGCGATGGTGCCGTTGGTCTCGATCTCCACCAGCCGCCCGGCCTCGTGCAGAAGGGCCACCAGCTCCAGCAGCGCCCGCTGCTGGAGCAGCGGCTCACCGCCGGTGACGACCACCCGGGGCGCCCGCTGTTCCAGAACCTGCCGCACGACATCCGCCACCGGCCGGACGGACAGCTCCGCCCGCGGGTCGTGCCGGTCCCACCGCCAGGTGTAGGGGGTGTCGCACCAGGAGCAGTCCAGGTTGCAGCCGCCCAGCCGGACGAACACCGCGGTCTGCCCGGCCGAGGGGCCCTCGCCCTGGAGGGAGGTGAACAGCTCGCTGACCACCAGGTCCCCCGCGGCCGCGGCGCGGCGGTGGATCGCGGCCGCCGCGGCGCTCACCGGGGCACCGCCTGCGGCGCCGGGCGGAAGGTGGCCGAGCAGGTCTCGTTCTCGTGCACCGTCACCGCGACCAGTTCGCCGTTCGCCCCGGGGGCGATGTGCCGGCCGTACCAGGCGGCGATGTGCTCGGCCAGCCGCTCCACGGTCGGATCCTGCCCCTGGAAGAGGGAGTTGAGGGACTCCAGCCGCGACCAGGACCGCAGGTACTCCTCCAGCGGGGCGAGGTCGTTGAAGTCGACCACGAAGCCGGGACCGGTCAGCTCCCCGGCGCCGACGGTGACCTCGACGTAGAGGTTGTGGCCGTGCATGTTGCGGCACTCGTGCCCCTCGGGCAGTCCCAGGATCGCGTGCATGGCGCTGACGGGGCCGATCCGCCTGGTGACGCTGTAGCGGGGTTCGCTCATGATGTCGCCTTCCGTGAGAACGGGTCGGGAACGGTCGTGGGGTTCATGCCGGTTCGGCAGCAGGAGGTGCCGAGAAGCCGCAGCCCGCTCCCCGCAGGTTCTGCGAGGGCTGCCGGGCGGGGGTGGCCAGGTGGTGGCGGACGCTTCTGGCCAGCTGCGCCGCCTCGTGGCCGAGGACGGCGGCGTCGGCCTCGCGGTCGGCGAGGACGGCCAGGCGGGCGCCGTCTCCGGCGGTGGAGACGAACAGGACGGTGTCGGTGAGCTCGACCATGATCTGCCGTACACCGCCGCTGTCGCCGAGACGTCCGGCGGCGCCGCGGGCCAGGGCGTACAGGCCGGAGGTGACGGCCGCCAGGCTGTCGCAGTGGTCGGCCTCCAGACCGTGGGAGGCCTTGGCCAGACCGTCGGAGGACAGCAGGATCGCGCTGCGGGTGCGGGGGACGCGTTCGACGAGGCCCTGGAGGAGCCAGTCCAGGTCTCGGGGTCCGGTCGGCTGGTCGCTCGGCATGGTCGCCTTCTCTGGTGTGGAAGCGGACGGGGGACTCCTCCACCCGGAGCGCCGGCAGGGGACGCGGCTCGGCCACCGGGTGGGGGAGAGCTTCGAGCCGCTCCCGCCTGCGGGCCGCAACGGGAGCATCCGCAGGCGGGAGCGGTGGTTTCGGTGGTGTCAGGACCGGGCCGGGGCGCGGTTCACGATCATGTGAAGGGCGCGCCGGTCGAGGAAGAGTTCCAGGGGGCGGTGGTCGGAGATCCAGTCCAGCTCGGGGTGTTCGACGGGGTCGCCGACGGCGAAACGGGTGATGGCCGCTGCCAGCTCAGCACTCATGGCGGCGCGGTCGGTGCGCGTCGGTCCGGCTTGCCGGATCTTGTCGGGACCGTACCCGGTGGTCGGGTCAAGAGCGCGGGGCTGGCCGAGGCGGTCAGCGGCCCAGCGGGCGGGGTCGACGAACTCGGCGTCGGTGGTGGTGCGGTCGGCCCGGTCGTCGGTGCGGCGTATGCCGTTGCCGTCCAGGTAGGTGTGGTTGACGTAGAACGCCCGATCCTCCACGGCTTTCCAGTCGATGTCCGTACCGGCTGGGAAACCACTCCAGTCACCCATGATCAGGGCCAGCCGGCCAGGCTTGGCCAGGGTCGTCAACCAGTCGGCTTCGATCTGCCGGGGAAGGGCAGACCAGTAGCAGTCGTGCTTGGAGACCAGAAACAGGCCGTGTCGGCTCAGGGCACCGCCATCGCCGTGCAGGCGGACCTCGATGTTGGCCGGGGCATGCCAGGGAGCCCATCGGTGCTCGTACTCGGCGGTCACTGCCAGCGGCCCGCCCGGACGCACCAGGATGGCGTTGTCGTTGGACGAGCCCGGCAGGGGCGGGGCGAGGTAGGTCTCCATGCCCAGCCAGTCCTCGATCCTCGCACGGTCGGCCCGCTGGAACTCCTGCCACATCACCACGTCCGGCATCCGCTCATCGATCCACTCGCAGGCCTGCTTGACGTAGGTGCCCTTGCGTACGTTCCAGGACAGGAACCGGACCTCATCCGCACCCGCGGGATCAGGTGCCGTTGGCTGGTCTCGGTCCGGTCGTGGAGTGCCGGCGTGGGAGGAGGCGAGTGCAGCGGCCGGACCGGTCGAGACGGAGATGGGCAGTGCATGAGTCACAGGAGGGGCTCCAGGTAGGTGAGAGCGGGTAGGGAGCAGAGCTTGATCGCTATGCCGGCGTAGACCGTGGAGGACCAGAGCGGAAGGCGGGCGAGGTGGAGGGAGCGAAAGTGCCCTCCGGCCGCAGTGACGTCAGGAGACAGGCAGCTCCAGCCCGCCGAACAGCGCGGTGACTTCCCGTCGGGGCAGACCCGTCTCGTGGTACAGGGCATCGGTACGGCGGAAGGTGTCGGGTTGGAAGTCGCCGGCGGGGTGTATCAGCGGACAGGTAGCTGTCGACGGGCACCCAGTTCATCAGCAGCTCCAGCGTGGAGCGCACCGCGCCGCACCGGTCCCGGTCGGCGCCGTAGTTGTCCTTCCCGCCCAGATAGCGATCGCAGAAGCGGGCCGAACTGGGAGGGCGGGCTTCGATGCCCACGGGGGCCAATAAAAGGAGGGCTGCTTTCGAGGCCCTGCCCGCCTTCACACCACACCCCCGATCGTGTGGGGCGCCGTGGCGGAAGCCGAGCAAGTGGTCATCGACTCGGGCACTGGTGGGCGGCGCGGAGCGACGATTCGGCCGTCCGGCAGCAGCTCGCCGGTGTCCCCGAAGACCAGGACACCGTTGCATAGCAGGCTCCATTCCTGCTCGGGGTGGCATACCGCGATGTGGGCGGCACCCCGGTCGGCGGCACCGGCTGTTGGGCAGGGAGGCTGGTGTCGGCACACGGCTACACCTTTCGACGAAGCAGAACGAGGCACTGTCCGGCAGAAGGAAGTGGGTCCGCTCGTACGGTGGGCGGACCGGGAGGGGGCGTGGCGCCTCACCCGTCGAACAGCAGTGACTCGACCAGGGGCCACAGACCCCATGCGGCGGAGGTGAGCAGCATCGAGATGATCAGTACGGCGCCCACGTTGCGGCGGAGGCCGGCGGCGAACCGTCGGACCTGGTTGCTGGGGCTGCCAATGGACATAGGGCGTCATTCCTCGTCTTGGGCTGTTGAGGGAGATCCTGCGGACATCGGGTCACGGAAGACTCGCCACCGCGGGGCGGCCAGGTGTGACGATCTCGGCTGACGGATGCACCGCGTTCCGCTGCCGACCTAGCCCGCGCCGAGCCTTGGCGCAGAGCACGCAACAGGAACCCAACACGCAACGTGACCGGGTCGATCGCTTCCGTGGTGAAGGCAGGATCCCGGCGAGGGCGGTGACACAACCAGTGCCGCAACAGCGACGTCCGATGACGTTCCGCGTCGTAGAGGTGTCACATCTCCACGGAAGCGGTCTTTCGGGGCTGAGACCGTCGCTTTGCCGGTGCGGTGCTGTCTAGCTTGTTGGGCGTCAGGACGCGAACGTAGGAGCGGTGATGGAGCGACCAACCGTCTTTCAGATGCTCATCAGGGAACGGCGCCTGCAGGACTACCACCGTTTCCGGCAGGCGTACGAGGCCACCGCCAGAGAGTTGGCGGAGACGCAGGGACCGGCGTCTCTGAGGTCCTGCACGATCGGCAGGCGGCAGTTCCTCCGGTGGGCGCACGGGGACATGGTCGGCATTCCCAGGTCGGACGCGCGACGTGTCCTGGAGCGCATGTTCCTGCTGACGGCGGAGCAGCTGTTCAGCCGGGGCGGTGCCGCCCCGGTGGAAACCAGAACGGAGTCCCGGCCGACGGATGCCGCACACTGTGATACGACCGGGCGTTCCGACTTCGTATCCGAGGATGTGGTGATGGCGGCTGCTCACGA
Source organism: Streptomyces sp. ICN903 (assembly GCF_022015835.1). Lineage (NCBI taxonomy): Bacteria > Bacillati > Actinomycetota > Actinomycetes > Kitasatosporales > Streptomycetaceae > Streptomyces > Streptomyces sp. ICN903. The sequence continues at coordinate 41,205 of NZ_JAKMAY010000001.1, forward strand.
GTCCGCGCGCTTCGCCGCCGAGGCCGAGTGCAGCAACATCGGGCCGCACACCATGGAGCAACTCGACGCGGACATCCGTCGGATCGTCGCGACCTACCCCAACCGCCCCGTCGAGCCGCTGTTTCTTGAGGTCAGGGAGCTGCGCGACCGTACGTTCGAGCTGCTGGAAGGGCGGCAGCCGCCCCAGTACACCAAGGACCTCTACCTCGCCGCGGGCATCCTGTGCGGCATCCTGGCCAACGCGAGCTTCGACCTGGGGCGTTACGCCGCCGCGGAGACCCAGGCCCGCGCGGGGTTCCTGTGCGCGGAACTCGCAGGCCACAACGGGACCCGCGCCTGGATCCGCGGACTCCAGGCCCTGGTCGCGTACTGGGACGGACGCCCTCGCGATGCCGTCCGCCTGGCCGCGTCCGGGCGTGACTACCAGCCCGAGAACGGCACCGCCCACATCCGCCTGGCCAGCATCGAGGCCCGTGCCTACGGACAGCTGAACAGCCCGGGCGACGCCCTCGCGGCCCTGCGCACCGCCGACACGCTGCGCGAGCAGGCGGACGGGGAAGACATCCCCGGCGGCATGATGGCGTTCCCGCTCGCCAAGCAACTCTTCTACGCCAGCAGCACCCACCTGTGGCTGGGCGGGAACCGGCAGCTGAGCGAGGCCGAAGCCCGGGCTGAGGAGGCGGTGGAGTTGTTCGAGGCCGATCCGCCGGAGCGCCGGCGCCTCGGGGAGCTCTCCCTCGCCCGCATGGACCTCGCCCTGGCACGGCTCGGCCGGGGCGACCTCGACGGCACCGCGGGCACGGTGCACACCGTGCTGGGCACGGCGGCACGGCGCCCCACGGAGAGCGTCACAAAGCGTCTGGAGCAGTTCGGCCGCCACCTAGCCGTACACCCCGCCGCGTCGTCGCCGACAGCCGTGAACCTGCGGGACGCGATCGCCTCGCACGCGGGGCGGGAGCGCGCCGCCCTACCTCCGGGGAGTGCCCGATGACCACCATGACGCTGCTACACCCCGGCGCGATGGGCGCCGCCGTCGGCGAACAGGCCGTACACGGCGGTGCCCGGGTGCTGTGGGTGCCCGACGGCCGCAGCCAGTCCACCCGGGTCCGGGCGGCCAAGGCGGGCATGGAGGCGTGCGGTTCACTGGCCGACGCCCTGGCGGTGAGCGATCTGGCGGTGTCGCTCTGCCCACCGCACGCGGCCGAGGACGTGGCCCGGCAGGTCGCCGCCCTGCCGTATGCGGGTGTCTTCGTCGACGCCAACGCAATCAGTCCGCACCGCATGGAGCGGATCACCGCGCTGTTCTCCGAACGCGGCGCCGCTGTGGTGGACGGCGCGGTCTTCGGGCCTCCGCCGACCGGAGGACGGCAGGCGAGCCTGTGCCTGTCCGGTGACCAGCGCGGAGTGCGGGCGCTGGCCGACACCTTCGAGGGCACCGATCTTCAGGTGCGGGCACTGGAGCGCCCGATCGGCTCGGCCTCCGCGCTGAAGATGGCCTTCGCTGGCTTCCAGAAGGCGGCCCGCACGATCGCCGCGGTCTCCCACGCCCTGGCTGAGGCGCACGGGGTGGCCGCCGAGTTGGTCGAGCAGGCCCAGACGATGCCCGCCGACATCCTCACCGACGCGGACTACCTGCCCAGCGTTGCCGCGCGGGCCTGGCGGTGGGCGCCGGAGATGCACGAGGTTGCCGAGACGCTGCGCCAGGCCGGGCTCCCGGGCGACATCGCGCAGGCGACGGCGTCGGTGATGCTCCGCTGGGAGGGGGACAAGGACCGCTTCGGCATGCCGCTGCCGGAGGTCTTCGCCCACCTCCGCACAGGAGACGGGCAAGGTTCGGCGGATGAGTCAGCCAGCGACGACCGCGCGCACTGAGGCGATGCCATCCGTCACGCGGCTGGTCGGTGCCCTCGTGGAGCTCGCGCCCACCTCGGGCCCGGAGTTGATCGGCTTCGCCCGTCTGGCCATGGATCCCCACCAGCCGCAGGCCGCCACCATCGGCTTCGCACTGAATCCCGCGTACTGGGGCCAGGGGTACGGCACCGGGACCGTCCGCGCGCTGATGGGCCTGGCGTTCGACCGGCTCGGCCTCCACCGGCTGTGGGCGGCACGCTCTCCCGCCAACGAGGCGTCCCACCGCACCCTGGTCGGGGCGGGGATGACCGAGGAGGGACGCATCCGGGGGCATGTGCACGTGCGGGGGAGCTGGCGGGACTCCATCACCTACTCGGTGCTGGCCGAGGAGTGGCAGCCGGAGCGGTGAGCGGCCGGGAGGTGCCGCCTCCCGGCCGCTGGGTGGTACGGCCAAGGCCTCTCACCGCAGGAGGTCGAAGACGACCGCGGCCGCCAACCCGCCGAGAATGGCCCCGGCCACCGTCTGGGCCGGGGTGTGGTCGCGCAGCGCGACCCGGGACCAGCCGATGACCGCCACGCCCAGCAGCAGCCACGCCATCCAGGTGCCGTAGGCGAGGACGAGCACCACGACCACGCCGCCGGCGACGGCGCTGTGGATGGAGACCTTCCACCAGAGGGTCACCAGGATGGTCATGGCCAGCCCGGCGAGCATGGCGACGACCAGGGCGAAGACCTCGCGCGGGGCTTCGAAGACGGTCATGAGCGCGATGCCGGTGAGCACCGAGGCCATGGTCGCCAGGAGCGGTACGGCGCGCTGCTCGCGTATGCGGACGTGCTTGTCGGTCCAACTGCCCCGGCGTACGCCGAGCATGATGATCGCAAAGGGGATGCCACCGCAGAACAGCGCGGCGAGCAGCCCCCACGCCAGGCCCGTCAGGTCGCGTGTGGAGTGCCAGCCGATGACGAGGAGGATCGTGACGACGAGGTTCGCCGGCGCGAGGGCGTCGGTGATCAGACGGGCTGTACGGATCGTGGTCATGCTGAGGTCTCCGCGGTACGGGTGCGGTCCGGATCTGCGACGAAGGCCTTCGTCAGGTCGGAGGCGTAGGCCTCTGCGAGTTGCTTGAGCGCCTCGATCTCGCTCGGCAGGTCGCGGCCCCCGCCGGTCGGCGGGTGGTGCTCGCCGGAGGCCGGCTCGCCGCGGAGCTTGGCCTCCCGGGCCGCCGCCAGTCGGCAGGCCTCGGCTGCGACGTCGGCCCGGGCGCCGGTGAGTTCGTTCGCCTCCACGTGGGAACGGGCCCGGTCCAGCAGTGTTCTGGAGGTGTAGTCGCCCAGCGCCAGCATCGCGTCGCGGATCTCGATGGTGCGCCGGTAGAGGCGGACGTGGGCGTCGCGCAGATGGAGCCGCTCCGCGGTTCTGCTGCGAGGCGGATCCAACCGGACGGAGGGCACCGCCTCGGTGAGGCTGTACCAGAACGGGTGGAGGGAGAGGAGGTCCCGGTAGTCCCGCCACCACTGGCGCAGGCGCTGGAGGGCGGGAAGGGTGCTGCCGACCAGGATGAGCAGCAGCGAGCCCAGGAGAAGCAGGTCGCTGACCCTGTCGTCGAGCCGGGCGGGCACGGGGTTGCGGCCGAAGTGATTGAGCAGTAGTGCGACGATCCGATGTGCCGTGTAGAGCATGCCGACCGCGGTGCCGGCCCCAGTGCAGCGCAGCCCGTATTCCAGCAGGCCGGTTCCGGACTGCCGCCCCCACTGCCGGCACAGGCGTGTGGCGCTGAGCAGGGCCGTGCCCAGATAGGCCGTCCACACCGTGCCATAGGCGGCGATGCGCCAGTCGTCCGCGTAGTCGGTGAGGATGTCGGTCGCCTCGAACGGCTGCGGAGTGGCGAAGAAGAGCGCCGTGATCGCGGCTGCGGCGGTGGCCGGGACGGCGGCGTGCAGCCTTGCGCCCTTCAGCCCGGGCGTCCTCCTCTCCGACATGTCGTTCACGAACGAGAGGACCGCAGCCGCCGCCACGATGCCGCACAGGTGCTTGACCAGGAACGACAGGTTGTTGACGTGGAGCAGCCGGTCCATGGCGTGGGCTACGGGCAGGGGGCGGACGGTCATGACCACGGAGAGGGCGAGGAACACGGTCCACAGCGTTCGCTTCCGGCGGTCCCGCCAGGCGGAGGGAGCGCGCCACGCGGTGACCGACCACAGCAGGAGGGCGGGGAGTACGTCGGTCATCGGAGCCGTCACAGGTCGCTGAGGGCGTCGTCCAGGCGCCGCAGCACCCGGTCGTGGGCGGTGGTGCTGTTGCGGGTGGCCGGGGCGGCCTTGTTGGCGATCAGGCCCGCGAGCCGTTCGGCGTCCCGCTCGTCGTCGCTTCCGTAGCTCGCACGGGCCAGGAAGCCGACGACGGTGGCGGGGTCGATGTCCGGGAACAGTCCGCCGTCTCCCGGCTGGTCTACGTCGATCACCGACGTGTGGTTCAGGAGCATGTGACTGACCTCGTGCAGGATGATGTGATCTCGGTGCAGAGGGCTGGTGGCTGCCTCGTAGAAGACGTGGTCGCTCATCTCCGACGCGATCCAGATCCCGCAGGGAGCCTCGGCTCCCGAGATTCCCTGGACGCTGTGCAGGTGCAGCGCGCGTCCTCGTTGGGCGGCGATCCGGTCGCAGAAGACCTGGATGTCGAACGGGTCCGGAACGTCGATGGTGGAGAGCAGCTCGTCGAATCGTCGGCGGCCGTGCGGCCTGCCGTTCGGCTGCTTACGTCGGCTGTGCCAGGACAACCGGGTTCCGCGTCTGGTATCGGTCATGCCTCACACTGCGGCACTCGAATACGTTCACGAAGGCAACGGAACTCTATGGCAGGCGCCCGGAGAAGATCCACCTGGCAGGGCTCCGTTCGGTGGATCTCTGAGTGAATCATTGCGGTGAGTGGCTGATTCCGGCTCTGTCGATTGAGTGGAGGGTGCAGACCTGCAACTTGGATGACTGTTGCTTGCAGGGCATTGCAGGCGTGAACTGCGTCACGTCTCTTGGGGCTTACCGGTCTCTTCTGCGGGTCCGAGGCTCCTTCTCGCCCTCGTCGCTCAGGCCTTCCAGGGTGCGAGCGCGCTCGATGAAGCCCTGGATGGTCCTGAGGGTCTCCGCGGACAGGCCCGAGGCGCGCAGGGCGACCGACCGGACCTGGTTGTCCCGCATCGCGGCGAGGGTGGACAGCTCGGCGGCGATCCGTTCGGAGCTCTCGTCGTTGAAGAAGTAGGCGGGCGGCACGCCGAAGAACCCGGCCAGCGCCTCCAGGTGCTTCATGGTCGGGTTGTCCTTCACGCCTGTGCGCAACTGCCAGATGTAGCTGGCCGAGATGGTCGGGCCTCCGGACTTCTTGATGCTGGAGGCCACCTCCTCGTAGCTGTACGGGCCGCGGTTCTTCGGGTGCACGGTGGCGAAGAGGTAGTCGATCTTCTCTGCGAGGGTGCGCCTCTCCCCGGACGCCTCTTCGCTCATGCCGCACCGCCCTTCGGTCGCCGCCTGCCGTCCATCAACTGAGGAAAACGATACATGTCTTGGGGTGGGTGGCTTATTTTCTTCAGTTGACATGCGCCATCTCTGTCGGTCTATGTTGATCGAGCCGCCATGAACTGATGTGAATGGCGACCGGTGATCGAGTCACACGTCCGGATCCGAGGAGGTGGCGATCCCAGGGAGAGCACGTCCATGCGGTGCGCCTGCCAAGGCGCCGACGCGTACAGACCAGACCGGCGCCGGGGAGCTGCCGACTCCCCGGCGCCGGACCGCGGCCCCGAGGGGCGCGGAATCGAATCGGGCGGTCCGGCCGGGCTTTCCGACGACGCGGCCGCTCCGCCCATCCGCAAGCAAGGGATTGTGGCATGCGCGAAGTCCAGAACGGAACCTGCTCCACAGCCGGCCGACACGGCCCGCGGCGCTGTCTGACGACCAGCGGACGGGGGCGCTGACCGTGGCACGGATCCGTACGATCAAGCCGGAGGCGTTCGTCTCCGAGTCCCTCGCAGAGGTGAGCGTCAACGCGGAGCGCACCTTCTTCGGCCTGCTCACCCAGGCCGACGACCACGGGCGCTTCCGGGACAACGCCGCCATCATCAACGGCCTGCTGTGGCCGCTGCGTGCCGAGCACACCCCGGTGCACGCGGAGGAGGACCTGCACCAGCTCGCCGAAGCAGGGCTCATCTGCCGGTACACCGGCTGCGACGGCCGCCGATACCTGCACGTGGTCACCTGGTTCGAGCACCAGAAGATCGACAAACCGAGCCAGTCACGTCTGCCCTCATGCCCCCTCCACCACCCCGCGGCCCGGTGCGGAGCCTGCAAAGGCCCCTGCAGCGCGTGCGCGGAAGGCCGTACGGACACTCCGCCGAGCCCGCGGCGAGACCTCCCCGAGGCCTCGCCGAGCGCTCCCGCAGAACTCGGCCGGACCTCCGGGACCACCGCGGACCCATCCGTCGGCGGCGAGGAGAACGGCGCCGACGGCCGAGGCGCCCCGGCCAGGGGTACGGCCGGCCCCGGAACCGAGCAGGAGGAGTCGGCGGCCCGGAAGACGCGTCGCGACGGCTCCGCGAGGGCTCGCCGAGGCATCCCCGACTACTCGGCCCCTGGATCCAGGAACCTGGATCCTGGACCTTCCGCCCCCTCGGGGCGTACGGCGCCCGCAGCGGCTCCATCGGCGCAGACGCTGATCGGCGAATACGCCGCGGCCTGCTCCAGCCGCCCGCCCGCCAAGGTCCTCAGCCACCTGGGGCGCGAGGTGAAGCAGCTCCTGGCCGAGGGCATCGACCCGTGCCACGTCCGGGCCGGACTCGAGCGGTTCCGGGCCAAGCCGATGCACCCCAGCGTTCTCGCCAGTCTCGTCAACGAGGCCATGAACGCGAACAGCGCAGACTCGGCGCGGTCGGGAAACCGACCCGGCGTGTCCGGCCACACCGCATGGGCCAACCCGGCCGATGCCTCCGCCTACGCCGAGGAGCTGTGATGCCCGGCCGCGACCCGCAACTCGTCGGCGAGCGCATCACCGCCCGCCTCGCCCGCATCGTCGCCGACCGAGGCAGCACCGCCGGAACCACGCCGGCGGACCGTGTCCCCGAACCGGTCCCCACTCCGGCCGCGGTCGAGGACCGCATCCCACCGCGCTACCGGGGCGCGGTCGCCGACCACCCGAAGGTGGAGTCCTGGGTGCGCGAGGTCGCCTCGAAGGCAGCCGCGCCGAGCAGCGGCGCCCGGCGGCAGGTCGGCACCGGCCCCTCGCTGCTGCTGGCCGGACCGACCGGCACCGGCAAGACCCACCAGGCATACGGCGCGATCCGGTCACTGGTCGCCACCGGAGTCGGCGTCCGCTGGCAGGCCACGACGGAAGCCGACCTCTACGCAGGACTCCGCCTCCGCCTCGGTGCCGAAGCCGAACGGGAGTTGGCCGCCCTCGCCCGGTGCCCGGTGCTGATCCTGGACGACCTCGGGGCCGCCAGGAGCAGCGAATGGACCGAGGAGATCGTGTACCGGCTGATCAACCGGCGTTACAACGACATGCTCCCGACCCTGGTCACCACCAACCTGGCCATCGCCGAACTGCGGAAGGCCGTCGGAGACCGTGTCGCCTCGCGCCTGGCGGAGATGACCGAACGGGTCGTCCTGACCGGCAGCGACCGCAGACGCCGCCCCGCCGCCTGACCCGACTCCGGCCGCAGACCGGGCCGTCGCCTCCCTTGTTGAGGCCGCCCGGACACCCCCGAGCACATGAAACCCTCCGCCGATGCCGCCACCGCACGAGCGGAGGGCCATCGGAGACGACCATGACCAACACCTCGATGACCCACGCCCTCCGGACCCTCGGCGACCACACCTGGCAGAACAGGGCCGCCTGCCTCCCGACGGAGGACAACCCCGTGGACCCCGAGCTGTTCTTCCCCGGCCCCGACGAGGTCGACCGCATCGCCGCGGCCAAGGCCCTGTGCGCACGATGCCCCGTCAAGGAGGTCTGTCTGGACGCCGCCCTGGAGAACGGCGACCGGGTCGGCATCCGGGGCGGCATGACCGAGGAGGAGCGCGAGCCCCTGCACCGCGACCTCCCCAACCGCCTGGACCACGCCCGCGTCGACGCCGTCCTCGCAGGACGCGACGTCCACCTCACCGACGTCGAGCGCCGGGCCGTCGTCCGCGCCGCGTACCAGGCCGAGATCCCGGCCGAACGCCTCGCCTGGCTGCTGAAGATCACCGAAGAGCACGCCGAGAAGCTCTACCGGCGCGTCCGCCGTGAGATCCGCAACCGGTCGGTGGGCCGGACGGCGGCACCCGGCTGCCGAGGAGGCGGACACCCCGACCGAGGTGACTTCCGGGAGGCGGCGTGAACACGGACGCCCCGGCCCGCGTCAACGGATGGGACCGGGCCGCCATCGTCGCCCTCGGCGCAGCCGGATGCGCCCTGTCGTACGACGCCCTCCAGCAGATGGCCGAGGCCATCCACGTTCGCGGACCGCTGACCTACCTCTTCCCCCTGGTGATCGACGGGTTCATCGCCTACGGGGTACGCGCCCTGCTGGTCCTGCGCACCGCGCGGTTCACCGCCCGCCTGTACGTGTGGACGCTGTTCGGCACCGCCACCGCCGCCAGCATCTGGGCCAACGCCCTGCACGCCGTCCGCCTCAACCAGCAGGCGTCCGGCGACGGCGGACTGCGGCTCGGGGACACGGTCGTCGGTGTCCTGTCCACCCTCGCTCCGCTCGCCCTGGCCGGAGCCGTCCACCTCTACATCCTCATCGCCCGCCGCACCCAGACCTCGTCTGCGGACAGCCGGGGTGTCCGCCCGGGCGACTCGGCCGGTCCGTCCGCGCAGCCGGTATCCGCCGTGTCCGCCGCCCGCCCCTCCGGCTGCGGCACCGGACAGGCGGGCACCACGAGGGCGGACACCGCGGCCACTCCGGACGGAGGGCGGGGCCGCTCTGCCGGCGCGGTCACCACGCTCCGGCGGGCCGGGCACCCCGGCGGACACCCCGGTCAGGCCGGACACCGGTCCGAGTCGGACGGCGGTACTACCGCCCACCACGGCGGCCGTCTGCGGCAGAACGGCGGTGTCCACGGCGGTCGCGGAGAGATTCGGCCGGGGGCCTTCGGAGCGGACAGTCCGGCTGCGGGCGAGGAAACGGACACCGCAGCGGTAGGCGCCACGGACGCCCGAACCAGAAGACCGTCCACCCCGTCCGGTACGAAGGCGAGCATCGACGAGCTGCTGCCGATCGCCCGCCAGGCGGTCGCGGACGAGGGACGGGTGACCCGCAAGGTGGTCGCCACCGCTGTCCGCTCGAACCGGATGTCGATCAGCAACGACCGGCTGACCGACCTCGTCGAGCGCCTCCGGAAAGAGCAGCACACGGACCGGACGCCTTCCCCCTGACCGTCCGGAGCCCGCCCAGCCCACCGAGCCGGGCGGGCCGACCCGTCACAGAGGAAGCACCCGATGCGCACCACCGCCACCCCCGCCGAGGTCGAGGCCTGGATCACCGTCCTGCGCGGCCGAGGCCACCTCCACGCCGCCGAAACCACGCCCGAGGGGACCTGGACCCTCCAGCGCACCCCTGACTGCCCGCCCGTGACCCTGCACCACCCGGTCCTGGCGATGGACTACATCGCCGACGTGCTCCTCGACCTCCGCCGCCAGAACCGGGAGGGGCTCCGATGACGGCCGACGATCCGGCGGGCACCACCCCGGGCGAGGAGCGCCGACCCTCCACGGCCGCCGGCCGAGCAAGTTGTCACCTTGGATGCCCCAAAGGGCTACCCAAGGCGTCCGCCTCCGCCCAGGGGAGCGGAGGCGGTCCGGCCGGCCCCCGAACGAGGGCGCACGGGGACCGGCCGGGCGTGCGGCACCAGGGGGTGTCGCCCGGGGGAGAGGCAGTCGGCTCCGAGCCGCCGCACGAGCACGCGCCCGCCTTCCCCGACCGCCCACCGCGCCGCCGCACCTACCAGCGCTCCCACCGCGAAGCCGTGATCGCCGTCCGCTTCACGTCCGAGGAGAAGGCCGAGATCGCCGCCGCGGCGGGGCGTGCGGGAGTCTTTCCCGCCGGCTTCCTGGCCACTGCCGGCCTGACCGCCGCCCGCGGCCGCGGCGCACTTCCGCGCGCCGACGAGCAGCTCGACGCCGCCATCGACGAACTGGCCGCACTGCGCGCCCAGATCGCCCGCGTCGGCAACAACCTCAACCAGATCGCCCGCGCCTGCAACAGCGGCGGCCGACCGCACCCGGGCGCACTCGACAGCGCTCTGAAGACCCTGGTAGGCACGCTCGGCCGCGTCGACCTCGCCGCCGACACCCTCGCCCGGAGGCGTACCCGGTGATCCCCAAGATCCGCCGAGGTTCCCGCACGTACGGCCTGCTCGCCTATCTCTACGGGCCCGGACGCCGAGACGAGCACACCGACCCCCACCTGGTCGCCTCCTGGGACGGCTTCGCGCCCGATCCCGGCCGCGACCCGGAGGCCACCCTGGCCCGGCTCGCCCGGGCACTGGACCTGCGGGTCGTCCAGGCCGGCGACCGGGCGCCCGCCCAGCACGTATGGCACTGCTCGGTCCGCACGGCCCCCGGCGACCGGCACCTGTCCGACATCGAGTGGGGCGAGGTCGCCGGTCGCCTGGTCCGCGCCACCGGGCTCGCCCCCGAAGGGGACCCGGACGGCTGCCGCTGGGTGGCCGTCCGCCACGCAGACGACCACATCCACATCGTGGCCACCATGGTCCGCGGCGACCTGCGCCGCTCTCGCATGAGCTACGACTTCAAGCGTGCCCAGGCCGAGTGCCGCCGCATAGAGAAGGAGTGGGGACTGCGGCGGCTCAACCCCGGCGACGGAACGGGGGCGAAGAACCCCACCAGCGCCGAGCGCTTCAAGGCCGAGCGCACCGGCCGCGATCGGACACCGCGCGAGACGCTGCGCGAAGCCGTCCGCCGAGCCGTGGCAGGCGCCGCCACGGAGGAGGAGTTCTTCACTCGCCTGCATGAAGCGGGACTGCGTGTGAACAAGCGGCTCGCCCCCTCCGGTGACGTGCTGGGGTACTCCGTGGCACTGCCCGGCGACCGCAACCGGGACGGCGAACCCATCTGGTTCTCCGGCTCCAAGCTGGCCCCCGACCTCTCACTGCCCAGGATCCGACGACGCCTGGAAGCCGCACCACTGCGCGCCGAGGCAGACGGAAGGCCCCGCGGATTGGAGACGGAGACCACCGCACCACACCGCCCCCGCCCCGCACAGGCCCGCCGCGACGCCGTCCAGGCCGCCGAACACGCCGCCGACGTCCTCGGTGCGAACGACGACGCAGGAGCGGCGCAGCTCGTCGGCATCGGGGAACTGCTCGACGGCCTCGCTCAGACCGCGCCCCCCACCACACGCAGGGAACTGGCCGAAGCCGCCCGCGCCTTCGAACGCGCCACCCGCTCCCACGTCCGCGCGGAGCAGGCCGACTACCGCGCTCTGCGCTCGGCCGCCCGGGGGATCATCCGCGCCGGCAGCGCCCTCGGCCGCGGAGAGGACGGCGGCACCACCGCCATGCTGCTGTCCACCCTGGCGCTGGTGGCGATCGCCGCCGCCCGCTGGCACTCCGCCCGCCACCACGCCCAGCAGGCCGCCGCCTCCCGCGAGGCCACCGCACACCTGCGCGTCGCCTACCAGGCCGCAGCCCACGCCCCGATGAAGGCACTGCGCGAGCAGGGCCGAAGCCTCCCGGCGCCGGTCCGCGAAGACCACGCCGCCCGTATCCGGGCAGCCCTCCCCGACAGGGCGGCCCGGATGAGCGGCGAACCCGGCTGGGACGCGCTGCTGGCCACCCTCGACCAGGCCGAACGCGCCGGACACGACTCCGGGGCACTGCTGGAGCGGGCGGTGGGGATGAGGGAGTTGGCGACGGCAGAGAACGCCAACCACGTCCTGGTGTGGCGGCTGCGCCACCTGGCCGGACTCCCCGCCCACCCGAATCCCCCTCGCCGGAACAGGGCGGCGGGCAGCCACACGAGCCGCCCACGCTCCGAACACTCCGCATCCATCCGGCGAACCCCGCCCGTCCAGCCGACCCCAGCGAGTTCAAGCCACCGCCCAACAAGGCGCTGACCAGCGATCCTCAAGTAATCCACACCCGGAAGGCACACCGAAGCCCCTCGACAGCACCACCCGGTCGCTGCTACCGATGGAACCGGAGAAGCCTCATGGAGAAGACACACGCGCTCAGACCGTTCGGCCACCAGCAGCGTCCCTCGCCGTCGCCGGCGGACGATCCCCTGCTGCGCCTCCAGCAGGAGACCCGCGAACTGGACGGTCCAGGGCATTGGCGAGCGGTCCACCACCCGTACGAACTGACCATCACCGGCATCACCGTGATATGCCCGGCCTGCGGCGCCCGCCGCGACTGGCTGCTCGTCTGCTTCCGTGGTGAAGTCAGCATCCGCTGCCGCTGCTCGCACCAGTGGGTCGAGCGGGAGATCACCCGGGCCGACTTCGACGCGATGCTCGCCGGCCCGGCCACCGCCTATCCCACCCTGCCCGCCGCCATCCGCGCCTCCGGCTACGACGGAACCCTTGCTGGCGCCTACCTGCCTGAACCCGACGCTGAGCAGTGACTTTGCCAGGGCGTTTCGTCTGGACCACCGTGTGGATCAGAGGAAGACGCTCGCGATGTGGAGCCCGGCCCAAGCAGATGGTTGCGGTCTCCCTTCAGCGGAGTGTTGGTATCCCGCTGTTGGTCTGACTCCACACACCTGGCGCCTTCCTTTGACTCCGCGCCCTGCTGTCAACCTGAAGATCCGAGTTCGACACACCGCCTGAGCACGGACGGATATGAGTGGAACGTGAACGTCTTGCCTGCCGCAGCGTCAGAATACGCAGGTGATCACACACAACACAGGCTTCGTCTACGTCATGCGGAATCCCGCGATGCCCGACTTGGTGAAGATTGGTCTGACAACCCAGCAGCCGGAGGAGCGGGCGGTGGAGCTCTCCAGAGCGACAGGCGTTCCGCTGCCGTTCGAGATCGCCTTCCGGGCATTGACCATGCGCTGGCCGGAAGTCGAGCGCCTGGTCCATCAGCGGTTGGACGCGCACAGAATCAACCGGCGGAGGGAGTTCTTCGCTGTGTCCGCCGACACTGCCGTTGAGACCGTTCGCGAGTGTGTTCTGGAGGTGAACGGTAACGATGCCTGGGAGGTTGGAGAGATCCACCCCATCAGGGGTCAGGACCGGGTCGTACTCTCCCTGGAAGCGGGCGAGGTCTTTGTACTGCTGGCTCGACCGTCGTTGTTCGACAACGGTGGGTGGGAGCCGCTCGATCTCTGGCAGGCGCATGCCGACGGCGACCAACTGGAGATCTACACAGCAGACGGGCCGGAGGAGGTTGCAGGACTGAGCGACGGTGATATGGGTGGTGATGACGACCCTGTTCCCTACCTCGATGCTGCAGGGAGCGTCCCCAACGGGATGCTTATCGGCCGTGAGCGTCTTGCGCCGGGCGATCGCATTCTGTGGATGAGGGACGGGGAGCGACCAGGGGCGTGCAGGTGCGTGATCTTCGAGGCGCAGGAATACTGCCAGGTCAGCTGCCGTACCTGGACCCCGCAGGCGGGTCCGGGAGGAATACCTCTCATCCTTAACTACCTTGCGCGCGACCCCTCGCCCGCGATGATGACCGTCTCACAGTTCGCCCTTCGTCTCCCTGGACCGCGTACATGGGCCCCGCGCCCCGAGCCCCGTAAGGAGGAAGCCGTTCCACTGCCCGCCCCCGAGCGCTGGCTTCCCCAGCTCAGGCCGAAGAAAGACCGCCTCTCCCGTCGGGGTAAGCGTTCAGTGTGAGTGCCCGGCCCCTGTCTGCGTTCCGTTCCTTCTCTGATCGTGCTGGAACGCGATCGACTGGGCTGTCCTGAAGCATGCTTACGGCGCTGCGGATGATGTTGTCTTTCCCGTCGGCGTCTCTGGGAAGGAGGACAGTTCAGCGGCGACGGCTCGGCGGACGAGCGGAAGGCTGCTCCGGCTGCCAGGTGGAGCTCGTGTAGCGCAGAGTCGATGGCGGGGGAGTGGGTGGTGTGGAGCGGGCCCGGGCGGCTTGGGCTCGGCGGACGCCCAGTGGCGTGGGGACGGATGACGCCGGTGGTTCGAGCGGTGTTGCCTCGACCAGCTCCCAGCACCGGTCGGGGGACCTCGGCTCGGGAGCGGACGACCGGGGCCGGGTCCGCCATGGCGGATGTGGCGGCGGCTATGAGAGAGGCCGGTGTGTGGGTCGAGTGGGTGCCGTACCAGCGTGAGCCGTAGCCCTCGGGCCCGCCCCAGAGAGTCCATTTCTCCCGATGCCCGAAGAGCTCGGCCAGATGGTCGGTACGGCCGCGGCGGTAGACCAGGCCGGCCTGCTCGTCCGGGGCGGTGACCTCGACGTGGTCGTAGCTGGAGCGTACGGTCCAGCCTGCCGCGGCCAAGGGCGCGTACCCGTCCTGTACCCGGTGGTTCCCGTGCAGGTAGCCGTCGCGGCCCTGGGCGTACTTCTCGGCCAGGGCGGTGGTGAAGCCGGTGACGATCTCGGTGGGGGTGGCGTCGTTGAAGGTGGTCACCCAGTGCGGCGGGCCGAAGGGGTTGCTGTAGGCGGCGATCTTCCACAGGACGTCGTCCTCGCCCTCGGGCAGGTAGCCGAGGCGGGCGGTGTGGTCGGGCGCGGTGACGTAGACGTTGCCGAGCTCGTCGTCGTCGATGTCCCATCCCTGCTCCAGCAGGGGCCGCAGAGCGGGGTCGCCGGTGTGGGTGGGGCCGGCGAGGTAGCGGGGAGCGACGTGGTACTCCCGTCGGCGGTCGTCGTCGGTCAAGGGGGACGGTGTGTTCATCGGATCCTCCGTCGGTCGTGCCTCTGCTGCGGCTCGCTCGCCGGGGCGACTCGGGCGGCGTCGGTGGTGGGGCGGGTACTGGTGCCGCTGGACCGGGAGAGCGCGGCCCGAGCCCTGAGATCCGGTGCGCCGGGGTGTCGCACGGGTTCGGGAAGCGGTGTGTCCCGGTCGATCAACCACTGGTTGGCGCTTGTGCCGTCGCGGAAGGCGCCTTCGCGCACGGTGTAGGTGAACGCGTCGAGGTCGGCTTCCTCGAGGAAGAGCCGGACCGGACGCTGGGTGGCGCCGGGGTCGGTGTCCCGGACCATCACCCAGGTCTCGTGCGGTTCGCCGTCACGGGTGTGGTGGTCGAGGACCTCGTACCGCCCGCCCGAGCGGACGATGCGCTCCTCGATCTCGGTGGTCAGGGCGTCCGCGGGACGGCTGTACCTGCCCGCCGGGAGGCGGATGGCCGCAGGATCGCAGCCGCGGGCGGCCAGCCACCGCTGGGCGAAGGGCAGCATCGCGTGCTGCGCCTCCTCTATACGGAAGGTGCCGGCCTGCAGGTCGCGGGCGATGTGCAGCGAGACGAGCTGGGGAGCACCGGGGAGGCCCCAGGTGGCCGAGCTGTCGTGGAGGACGAGGAAACTGTGTGCCGCGTCAGCGGTGTGGTGGCCGACCAGGACGCGGAAGTCGTCGCCGGCCAGGTCGAGACGGTCCTTGGCGTCGGCGGCCGCCTGGTCAGCCGGGGTGAGGCCGTCGAGACGGTAGTCGGGCACGGTCACCTCTCTTCCGGACCGTTCTGGGGGGTGGCGAGCAGACGATGGTTCGGCCGACCCGGGTTGGTGGTGCAGGCGGCGAACGGGCCGTCGGGAGCACGTAGTTGCAGCAGGGTGGGGTCGAGGTGGTCGCGGTGCCAGGTGCTGGGCCCGGCCGGCCCGGCCTCGACGTCGGTGAGCTGCTGCCAGGCCAGCCACAGGGCGTGCAGTCGCGCGACGGCCTCGGGATGCTCGTACCACTGCCGGCACCAGGGGCGGTTGGTGGTGATCTCCCGCCCGTAGACGGGGAGCAGGAGGTTGTCCACCCAGAACCGCAGCGCCTTCAACTCGGCAGCGTAGGCATCCTCGTCCAGCGCCAGGATGAAGGCCGTACGCACCTCTTCTTCGTCTGGTGCGGACTCGGCCTCCGTGCTGCCTGCGCTCGCGGTGGCGGTGACCGCGGGGTCGTCGAACTCGTCGGTCAGCCGGTCCAGGAGCCGGCCGTGGGCGCGGGTGTCCGCGACGAGCCGGGCGACGGTGGAGACCAGATCGTCCAGGTCGTGTCCGGAAGCCCGGGCCGATTCCGGGGCTTCCTCGACTGAGTCGGGCATGGTGCTCCCTCACAGGGATGGGCCGGAATGCAGACGAGGAGGATGGTCCGGAGAACCTCGGGTTTGGCGCAGCCGGTGTATACGGCTATGGGGCTGCGCCCAAGGGGCGACGCGAAGCCGATACCTGACCGGGTGGAGTGGAACCCGGGGCCGGAACGGCGATGAGAGCCAGAACGCGCTGCCGGCCGTGGGAGGACTCGGAAGTGTCGGAGCCGGGCGGAGCCGGAAACCGGCCTCAGCCCCCGGAGGAGGGCGGCAACCTCTTGCTCCTAACAGCCTCTGGACGCTGAACGGCCTGGAACAATCACCCGTCCGGACGCCTCTTCCTCGCCAGGAGTCACGATGCCACCTGCCGGAACTCCCAGGACGCCGGCCGAACGGCTGCACGCCTTGGTCAGTGCCCCTCGAGCCGTCGATGACCTGCGCAGCTACTTCGGCACAGGCCCTCACACGGACACCACGCCCTTCACCGGCAGCCGCTTCGAGGGGCTGGGGGGCGGAGGAGAGCGGTCTGATACCGCCTGCAAGATCACTGCCGACGATCTGGTCGCGGTGCAGACGCTCTCCGTCCGCGTACCGGCGCGCACCGCGCTGGACCTTCTCGAAGGCGGTCTCGGACAGCAGATCGAGGACCTTCTCCGGCAGATCCCGACCGGCCTCGACCTCGTCGGCGCCGAGCCGGCCTGCATCGGGAAGGGCTCCCCGGCGGACCGGGCCTGGCATCTCCTGGTCACCCAGCCGAAGGTCGGCTGGGTGACCGCCGGCAAGCTCCTGGCCCGCAAGCGCCCCCGATTGCTGCCGGTCTACGACCAGGTGGTGCGCTGTGCTCTGGGGTCTCCGTCCGACTTCTGGCACGACCTGCGTGTCGCCCTGTGCGCGGAGGACCGAGCCGTACACCGCCGCCTGCTGGAGCTGCGGACGGCGGCCGGGGTGCCGGACACAGTGAGTGCGCTGCGGGTATGCGATGTCGTGGTGTGGATGCGCCACCGGGGCGACCACACGAGCAGGAAGTGCCCGGGACTGGATCCCTCTGCGCCCGATGAGTAGGCGTCTGCCGAAGGCGGTAAGCCGAGGCCGTGGGCCGACGCGCGGTGCGGACCTCCACTGTGGTGGTCCTTCCGCACCTGCCGGGCCCTCTTGAAGCTCAAGGCAGAGGCGCCCTGCCGGGTCCGCCGAGGAAATCGGGCTGCGGTGGGGAGGGACGGCGGACAGCATGGCGGGATGTCTGAGTTGCTGTGGGCTGACGTCGCGTACTTCTTCCACCCAGGCGTGATGGGGACGCTGCCGGACGTACGTGTGCCGGATGCCTCGGTGGAGGACTGGCAGGCGGTCCTCGATCTCATCGGCGAGAGCGGCTGGAGGTGCCGGTACTCCGAAGGCGAGGCGGTGCTGTCGCTACCCCGGGCCGCGGCGGTGCTGTCCCGTCCGGCTGAAGCAGAGTGCCCCGAGCTGCGGGTCTGGCCGTCGGACGAGGTGCTGGCGATCTTCCGCTTCTGCACAACAGAGGAGATCGACTTCGATGTGGATCTGCGCGAGCTTCAGGGGCAGGAACGGCTGGATGTGTTCTGCGGCCTTCTCCGGGCGATGGGGCGGCGGCTGAGCAAGCCGGTGCTGATGGACCCGGAGGGTGACTACGGCCACCCGGTACTCGGGTTCGACGTCGAAGCCGACCGGGTCGTGCCCCTGGCCGAACCACCGGTCATGTGACCGCTGCCGTGCCCCGGTGTCGGTGGAGGGCCGTCGCGGAGTACCGCGAAGAGGCCACAGGTCCGGTGCCGGGTGCCCCGTTGCATGGCCACCGAGAAGGTGAGGGGAAACTCGAAGCAGAGGATGGCGGGGGCTCGGCGGCCTGAGGTACTGAGCTCTTCCCCATCTGACCGGTCAAAGCCGGCGAGTTCGGTGCGTTTCGTCGTCTAGGTACAAGGCTGCGAGCCGGGGCAGACGTTGCCGCATCCGGGCCGGGTCGTCAAAGTCGAAGTCCTCTCCCATGTCGTGCTCCGGCTCCTCCTGGGACGGCGCGGTCTCTCGGCGGGCCAGCTCGGTGTAGAAGGCGTCGCGGTCTCCGGTGTGGCGGGCGAAGGCTGCGGCGGCCGCGTAATTGATCTCTTCGTAGAAGAGTTCTTCACCCGGGTCCGGGCCGGCGAGGCGCACGGTGGGGTGGTCGGCGAGATCGTCGGGGTGGAGAGCTGCTCTCTGGTACCAGGCACGGTCCTGAGCGATCAGGCCGGCACGGAAGTCGATGAAGCCGTCGTCCGAGCAGCCGCCACCGATGAGGTAGGCGGCTGCCCACAGGTCCCAGCGGTCCACGGCTCCGTGCACCACGTCGAAGCGCTCCTGGAAGGCCAGGATCTCCTCGGCGGGGCGCGCGGCCAGCAGGTCCGCCAGCGCCTTGTGGGTAGGAGCGGTGCTCGTCCGGGCTGCCTCGATGACCTGCCAGAACTCGTCGATGTCCATGAGGGGCCACTGTGCCATCCCGATGTGACAGCGTCTGGCGGATACCTCGTGCCTCGCCGATGAGGCGGAGGGAAGGAGAGGTTGGAGGCGCGCCGCCTCCGAGTCGGGACGACCAGGGCACGCCCTCTCCTGGCGGGCACCGGCCACGGCACACGCGGGGACCGGGTGGTGTTGGAGGTCGGTCCTTCGGTGCCGGGCCAGAACGCTGCCGCGTTTGGTGCGCGGATCTCCGGAAGGCACTTCGTACGCGGTCACCGCCTGTGCCGAGAAGTGGGAGAGGACGCCGGCGCAGGGCTGTGCGCTGGACGGGCGGCAGATGCCTGTCCACTGCTGCGGGGAAGGCCGGGCAGCGCAGACCGGCTGCGCGCGGCGCGGGAGGACAGGAGGCTCTGCTGCTCTGCGGCCCTGTGGAGAAGGAAGCCGCCCGTGAGTATGGCCAGGCGCGCTTCGTCCAGCCGTTCACCGGCAACGGTGGCGCTCTCAGCGCGGTCGGGGGCATCGGGCCCGCCGACCGTTCCCTGCGGGACGGCCAGGTGGTAGTGGGCGTCGGAGACCAGGCGTATGGCCTGCCTGACGTGTGCAGCAGCTGCAGTGAACACGCCGACGGTCTGGCGTTGGGATTCGGTCTGCTCGGGAGCGGTCGCACGGAACAGCACCTCGTCCGACACCTCGGTCAGCAACTCACCGAGGCCGCTCAGGCGCTGGGAGACCTCGACGAGGTTCGGCAGACGGCCGTGGTATTCGGGAAAGGAGAGGTGCTTCCGCTCGGTGTCGAAGCGCAGGGCCATTTCGTACAGGGCTTCGGCGTCCTCGGCGGTCAGGCTGGTCACGAGCAACTCCGAGAAGGTGATCGCGGGTTGGGCGGCAGGTGGAGAAGAGGGGCCGGTCGTCTGGCGGGCAGATCAGGGTGAGGGCCCGCGGTGGCTGCGGGTTCGGGGTGGCCGGTCACGTCTCGCCGACTCGCCCAGGTGGCGAGGCCGTCGGCCGGGCTGGGAGGCGGAAGCCGGCGGAGACGACGGCAGAGGAGAGGGCGCCGACGAAGGACAGGTCGAGCAAGCGGCCGGGAAGCAGGGAGACCGGAAGGCGCCTGCGTGGAGCTTTCGCCTCGTCGTCCAGGGCGTGCAGGGGCTCAGCGCCGTCATCGAGTCGATCGCTCATGGGCGGCTCCGATGGGATGGACAGGCATGAGTCACCGTGCGGGCTGCCGCGGCGGGTGGACGGACGGCCCGATTCGGCGGTGAGAGCCGGCTGCGGGTGCGGGCGGCGACGATGCGGTCGGGGAAAGGTCGGGCGGCGACGGGCGGTTCGGGGGAGCCGGTGGCCTGCCGCCAGCGGCGCACGGCCTCCGCCAGCGGTTCCAGGGCGTGGAGGGCATAGCCGATGAGGCGGCCGGGGGAGAGGGACTCGTCGTCCGCCAGCTCCTGCACGGCCCGGGCGGAGGTGGCGGCGGTCCGCAGCACGGAGGCACGCGCGACCTGCTGCGCCAGGTACTCGGCGGAGCCGGCTGCCGCGCTGCCGCAGATGTCCCTGACCTGCTCGGCCGTCACAGTGCCGTCGGCGAGAAGGCCGCGGTGCTGCGCTTCCCACAGCACGGTGAGGTGGTCCACGGGTTCGCCGCGGTGGTGGAGCGCCGCCACGCACCGGTAGAGCAGGGCGTGGGCGGGAACGGCGAAGTCCTCCGGCCGGAGCCAGGCGACGACCTGGTCCAGCCGTGCGGGGCGCTCGACCAGCACACCGAGCAGGTGCCGCTCGTCGGCGACCACCCGCTCGTCCGACGGAAGGGAGGGCTGCGGAGCAGCTGGCGAGGGCCCTCGCAGAGCGGTGGCACGCGGTTCGACACCACCCCACCGGCGACCGAGGTCCGTGAGTACGCCGGTGAGCCTGCGGGCACAGTGCAGGCTCTCCTCCGCCTCGCCTCGGACCGCATCGGCGCGGGCTGCCTGGTGCAGACGGACGGCGTGCTCCGCGACGCTGCGGTGGATGGCGCCCTCCAGCACCATCCGGCCGTAGGCCGGGGCGTGGCCGGGACGCGGGCATGCGGCGGCGAGGGTGTGCGGGTACGCCGCGGTCAGCCCCCGCACATGGCGGCTCGCCTCGGCGACGGTGTCGGTGACCCAGGACAGCGGCACCTCGTCGGCGCCCGCGTGTGCCGCGGGGTGCCTGTCGGCGCGGAGTTTGAGCATCGCCGCGTACAGGGCAGCGTGGACGGGCCGGGAAAAGTGTGCCGGAGCCAGCCAGCCGGCGAGGCGCGGAAGCTGGCCGGGGTCGAGGAGCACCGCGCCGAGCACCGCCTGCTCGGCCTCCACCAGTGGCCTCACCGGCGGACCTCGTATCCGGGGTCCTGGGCTGCGGACGCCCGGCCAAGAGCGGTCGGCGAAGGGGTGGCCCGACCGGATCCGGCATCGGAGGGAAGGGCGGCGGCCTTGGCCACGGCGCGCTCGGTGATCGCCGCGGTCGCCCTGGCCGAGGCACTGCCCAGTGCCTCGGCGCCCGGCTCCTTGTACCAGGGCCTGAGCTTCAGCAGGGCGGGCCGGACACCGGTGGCGAGCAGCAGAGCCGAGCCCTTGGGCAGAGCGCGGACGGCGTCGGCCGGGAGCGCGCGCTCCTGCCGCAGGGAGACGGAGGTCGATCCGCCGGACTCGCCCGTGGTCTTCGAGACCGTGGGCACGTCGTGGTCGCCGACGAGGCGGGAGAGCTTGTCGGCGAAGTCCGCGTCGTCGATGCCGGAACCGATCAGCTTGATCGTGGCCGCCGACCACAGGGCGTCCATGCCCGCCTCGCCCCACACCCGTACGCCCTGTCGGTAGGACTGCAGGATCGTGATCGGGATGACGCCACGGGAGCCGAGGTGGGAGTACAGGTCGGGCAGGTCGCTGATCTTGCAGACGTTCGCGGCCTCGTCCAGGATCGCCAGCAGCGGCGGGTCCAGCCGCCCGCCGTCGCGCTCGGCCTGGACGACGGCCGCGCGCATCACCGCGTCCGCCGCGGCGGCGATGATGGCCGAGGCGGAGCCGCCGCCGTCCTTGGACAGCAGGAACAGCGTGTCGCGGCCGGTGACGAACTCCTGTGGCCTGAATTCGGGTAGCTCATCGGTGGGGGTGACCCAGGCGGCGACCTCCGGGTCGAGCAGGCAGGCCGCGTACTGGCGGGCGGTCTCGAAGATGCCGTCCCGGGTCTCCACCGCGCCGGCGACGGTGCCCTGGAGTTGGGCGGCGACCGCCTCCAGCCCGGCGTCCTGCAGCAGGTCGACCGGAGTGCGGTCGGCAGGAGAGGCCAGCCAGGCCAGCACGTCGGTGATCGGACGCCCGCTGCGGGCCGCGGCCAGGAACAGGGCGGTGAGGGTGTTGGCGGCGGCGGTGGACCAGAAGTCGCCCTGCGAGGAGTCGTCCACCGAGGCCGACACGAAGTGACCGGCCAGACGCCGGGCCCCGGGCAGATCGCGGGCATCGGCGAGGACGTCCCACCACATCTCGCGCGGGGCGTGGGCGATCTGCTGCGGATCCAGCGTCCAGACCCGTCCGGCCTCGGCGCGGGCGCCGACGGTGGCGGTGTAGGCGTCCCGAGCGGCCTTGTTGGAGGTCAGCAGCACCGGACCGGGAGCGCGGAGGACGGCGGGGACCGCCAGGCAGGAGGTCTTGCCCGAGCGAGGGGCCATGATCGCCAGCAGGACGTCCTCCCAGGAGGACCGCACCTCGACCCGGCCCGGCGTGAGGGTGCCGAGCAGGACGCCGCGGTCGTCCGGACGTACGTCCCTCGGCCTGCGGCCCGACAGGCCGGGACGCAGATCGACGGCCTTGGCCGCGCTCTGCTCGGGCAGCAGCGCCGCCAGGTCCCGCGGACCTGCCAACCCGTTCCGCGGGGCGCGCAGCCGCAGCCACAGAAGCAGCCCGGCGGCGAGGGCGGCGGTGGTGACCAGGGCGGGGACGGCGCGTGCACCGACGAGTACTGCGGTGGGCGACAGGTGGGGCCACAGCCGCTCGGGGTGGAACAGCGCTTCGACGGGCTGGTAGGCGGCCCACCGATCATGACCGGTGAGGAGGCTGGTGAGGTTGCCGGTCAGCCAGGCCAGGGAACCGCCGGTCATCCCGGCGGCGGCGAGCCCGAGCAGGGGGTAGAGCAGCAGGTCGGTACCGGTGGTGGGGGAGGGCGTACG
>NZ_JAKMAY010000010.1:0-39877 GCF_022015835.1 Streptomyces sp. ICN903
AGCTAAGCCTCTCAGCGCCGATGGTACTGCATGGGGGACCGTGTGGGAGAGTAGGACGCCGCCGAACAAAATGTGAAGAGAATGCCCTGCCGGGTTCCCGGCAGGGCATTCTCGCGTTTACGGGACCTTTCGTGTGTTCGGGTTGGGTGGCCTATGCGTTATGACCTGGTGATCTTCGACAACGACGGTGTCCTGGTGGACAGCGAGCCGATATCCAACCGGATTCTCGCGGCCTACCTGACGGAACTGGGGCATCCGACCACCTATGAGGAGTCCATCCGGGACTACATGGGCTCCGCCATGCACCGGATTCACGATCTGATCCTGGAGCGCTCGGGGCAGCGCCTGCCCCACGACTTCGACGCCGTCTTCCACGGCCGGGTCTTCGACGCCTTCCGGCGTGATCTGCTGCCCGTCCCCGGTGTGGGCGAGGTGTTGCGGAAGCTCGACACCGAAAACGTGCCGTACTGCGTGGCTTCGTCCGGCAGTCATGAGCGGATAAGAGTGGCGCTGGGGAGGACCGGGCTGTACGAGCGGTTCGGGGAGAAGCGTGTCTTCAGCGCGCAGGACGTCGGGCGGGGAAAGCCCGCACCGGATCTCTTCCTCCACGCCGCGGAGGTGATGGGGGTGCCACCCGAGCGCTGTGCCGTGGTCGAGGACAGTCCTCTGGGCGTGCGGGCGGCCGTCGCGGCGGGGATGGACGTGTACGGGTTCACCGCCATGACGCCGGCGGAGAGGCTGCCGGGGGCGGTGGCGTTGTTCTCCGCCATGGACGAACTGCCCGCACTCCTCCTGGCCTGAGACGGCCTGGGCCGGGCGGGGAGGCGCCCGGGCGGCCGGACTGTCCGTTCGCGGCGGTGTGGGCGGCCGTGTGGCTCCTCGGGCCGCCCGATACGGTGGCCGGTATGAGCGGCGGCGCACAGTTGATGTGGGACGAGGCGGTCACCGGATACGACTTCGGGCCCGGGCACCCGATGGACCCGGTGCGCCTGAGGCTGACCATGGAACTCGTCGAGGCGTTCGGGCTGCCCCGCGCCTCCGGGCTGAAGGTGGTGGCCGCGGCGTCCGCGGGCGACTCCACGCTCAGGCTCGTGCACCGTTCCGACTACATCGACACCGTGCGCCGGATCTCCGCGGACCCCCGGGCGGCGGACGGGTCGTACGGCATCGGGACCGAGGACGACCCGGCCTTCGAGCGTATGCACGAGGTCTCGGCGCTGATCGCCGGGCAGTCGGTCGGTGCCGCCGAGGCGGTGTGGCGGGGGGACGTCCTCCACGGCGTGAACTTCGCCGGCGGACTGCACCACGCGATGCCGGGCGGCGCGGCCGGCTTCTGTGTCTACAACGACGCCTCCCTGGCCATTGCCCGGCTGCTGGAGCTGGGCGCCGAACGGGTGGCCTACGTGGACATCGACGTCCACCACGGGGACGGCGTCCAGGCGGCCTTCTGGGACGATCCGCGGGTGATGACGGTGTCGCTGCACGAGCACCCGCGCATGCTCTTCCCCGGCACCGGCTGGCCGGAGGAGACCGGCGGGGAGAAGGCGGAGGGAAGCGCGGTCAACATCGCCGTCCCGCCCGGCACGTCCGACGGCGGATGGCTGCGGGCGCTGCACGCGGTGGTGCCGGAACTGCTGCGTTCCTTCCGTCCGCAGGTGCTGGTGACCCAGCACGGCGCCGACACGCACATCGAGGACCCCCTGGCGCATCTGGCGGTGACCGTCGACGCGCAGCGGGCGGCCGCCGAGGCCTGCCACGACTGGGCGCACGAGTACGCGGAGGGACGCTGGGTCGCGCTCGGCGGGGGCGGTTACGCGGTGGTCGACGTCGTACCGCGCGCCTGGACGCATCTGGTGGCGATCGCGGCGGGCGAGCCGATCGCGCCGAAGACCATGATTCCGGAGGACTGGCGGCGGCAGGTGTACGCGCACACCCGGCAGGACGCGCCGCGGCGGATGACGGACGGGCGCGAGCCGGTGTGGTCGGAGTGGGAGGCGGGTTACGACCCGGCGAGCGCCCTGGACCAGGCGGTGCTGGCCGCGCGGCGCTCGGTGTATCCGGCGCACGGGCTGCTGCCCTGAGCCGCCGCGGGACACGGTCGCGGGCGGGCCCCGAACCGGGCTCGCAGCCGTGTCCCGGCACAGTCGGGCCGGCTGGGCGCACCCGGCCGGCTCACGGATTCCTACGCTCCCCGTCCGGTGCCCTGTAGGCGGGACGACCTCCCGTTCTCGTATCGGCGCAGGGGAGATGTGTCGACATGGCGACCCGGTTCGGGGTACGTCCACCGGCCCGTCGGTGCTTGCGGAGGGTCGCGCTGGCCCGGACGGAGGGAGCGCACCTGTCGCCCGGTGCGCCGGGCGTACGCCCCCACTCGCCCTTCCCCGGGCGTGCGGTCCTCGCCGCCGCGGTGGTGGCCGGGACCGCGGCGGAGCCGGCGGCCGGGGGCCGTGAACGGGCAGCGGGGCAGGTCAGCCGGGTGCCGGGGCGTCGAGCCGGTGGACGGGGGCGGCCCTGCGGCGTCCGCCGCCCGGCCGGGCGGGCGGCGTCGGCGGCTGTTCCGGTACGTGACTCCTCGGTGTCATGCGGTCACCGTCCGCCTGTGTGCTATGTGCCCAATCGTTCCCGTCTGTCACATTGAGAGACTGATGGCTACTCCTCTTCCCCACTCGCATCACCCGCCCCTAATCTGGGGAGGAGCGCGCATGCGAGCAGGAGACACCGGAGGGGAAGCCGGTGCCCGACATGTGCGGAAGGTTCAGGTGTGACATGGCTGCTGCCGAGAGGCCTCTGAACGAGGTCGTGTTCCTGACCGTGGCGGAAGTCGCCTCGGTGATGCGAGTGTCCAAGATGACCGTGTACCGCCTGGTGCACAGCGGTCATCTGCCGGCGATCCGGGTGGGCAGGTCCTTCCGGGTGCCGGAGCAGGCCGTCCACGAGTACCTCCGCGAGTCGTACGTGGAGGCGGAGAAGAGCGCGTAACCGCGGAACGACGGGCTTGTGGCCCCCTTGTGTCACGAGCACTACCCGGCGCCGGGTAGGCTGGGCCGACGTAGGTCGTGTGGGCTCGGACGCCCCGCACCGAGTGACGAAGTGAGCGAGGGTAAGTCGTGGGCTCTGTTATCAAGAAGCGGCGCAAGCGGATGGCCAAGAAGAAGCACCGCAAGCTGCTCAAGCGCACGCGCGTTCAGCGCCGCAACAAGAAGTGAGCGGGCGCGCCGCACACTGACCACCGCCCTCCCACCGCCGTGTCGGTGGGAGGGCGGTGGCGTTCCGCCGTGGAGCGGCGGCCAGCCGATACGGTGGCCGCGGACCGCCCGCAACCGGTCTGGGACCAGGCCGTGAGGAACGGTGGGGAACGGCGAGGAACACGGAGGGCCGCCGGGGCCCGTGGCAGGCCTCCCGGAGGCGCTCCGCCGCACGCTGAGAGGGAGCAACGTTGGGCAAGGTCGTGCTCGTCACTGGCGTCGCCCGCCGGCTCGGCGGGCGCTTCGTACGGCGGATCCTGCGCGAGCCCGATGTCGACCGGGTCGTCGGGGTGGACGCCGTGCCGCCCGGACACCACCTCGGCGGGGCGGAGTTCGTCCGCGCCGACATCCGGCAGCCCTCGGTCGCCGGGGTACTGGCCGAGCACGGTGTGGACACCGTCGTGCACCTGGACGTCAGCGGGGTGCAGCTCCTGCCCGGCACCCGCGCGTCGGTCAAGGAGACCAACGTCATCGGCACCATGCAGCTCCTGGGCGCGTGCCAGAAGGCGCCGTCCGTGCGGCGGGTGGTGGTGAAGTCCAGCACGAACGTCTACGGCTCCTCGTCCCGCGATCCGGCGGTGTTCACCGAGACCACGCCGGCCAAGGCGCTGCCCGGCGGCGGCTTCACCAAGGACATCGTGGAGGTCGAGGAGTACGTGCGCGGGTTCGCCCGCCGCCGCCCCGACGTGGCGGTGACCGTGCTGCGCTTCGCCAACATCCTCGGCCCCGGCGCGGAAACCCCGCTCGCGGAGTACTTCCGGCTGCCGGTGCTGCCGACCGTCCTCGGATACGACCCGCGGCTGCAGTTCGTCCACGAGGACGACGTCGTCGAGGTGCTGCGGCTGTCGGCCGGGGAGCCGCGGCGCGGCACGCTCAACGCGGGGACGTTCAACATCGCCGGTGACGGGGTACTGCTGCTGTCCCAGGCCGCGCGGCGGCTGGGACGGCCCACGCTGCCCCTGCTGCTGCCGGCGATCCGGTGGACGGGGACGGCGCTGCGCACGGTCGGTGTCACGGACTTCTCGGCCGAGCAGATCCGGCTGCTGACACACGGCAGGGTCGTGGAGACCACGCAGATGCGCGAGGTCCTCGGCTTCGAGCCGCGGTACACCACGGCCGGAGCCTTCGCCGACTTCGCGCGCGCAGGGGGTCCGGGGCTGCTGCCGCCGGAGAGACTCGCACACGCGGTGGACCGTATCGAGGAGGTCGTCCGCCATGGCTGACGCCAAGGTCATCCCATTCGACGACGACCGGTCGCGCGGCGGCCCGGGACGGACCGCCCGGGGACGGGCGGCGGGCGGCGGACGCCGTACGGGGGGCGACGGCGGCCGTACCGGCCAGGAGGAGGACCGGGGCGGCGCGCAGCCGCCGCTCGCGGCCGTGCCCGGTGCCGATTCACAGGCCGGCCCGGGGAGCGCTCCGGGGACGCGGCGGGAGGACCGGGCGGACCGGGGCGACTGGGACCGCAGGATCGCCGAGGGGCTGGCCTTCCTGCGGCGGCGGATCACCGGGGAGTACGAGGTCGACGAGTTCGGTTACGACGCCGACCTCACCGAGCACGTGCTGCTGTCGGCGCTCCGGCCGGTGTACGAGAAGTACTTCCGGGTCGAGGTGCTCGGCATCGAGAACATCCCCTCCGAGGGCGGCGCGCTGGTGGTCGCCAACCACTCCGGAACCCTGCCGCTGGACGCGCTGATGCTCCAGGTCGCCGTGCACGACCACCATCCGGCGGAGCGGGCCCTGCGGCTGCTGGCGGCCGATCTGGTCTTCATGCTGCCGGTCGTCAACGAGCTGGCCCGGAAGGCCGGGCACACCCTGGCGTGCACGGAGGACGCCCAGCGGCTGCTGGAGCGGGGCGAGATCGTCGGCGTGATGCCGGAGGGCTTCAAGGGGCTGGGGAAACCGTTCTCCGAGCGCTACAAGCTCCAGCGCTTCGGACGCGGCGGCTTCGTCTCCACGGCGCTGCGGGCAGGGGTGCCGATCGTGCCGTGCTCGATCGTCGGGGCGGAGGAGATCTACCCGATGGTGGGCGACTTCAGGACGCTGGCGCGGCTGCTGGGCATCCCGTACTTCCCCATCACGCCCACCTTCCCCTGGCTGGGGCCGCTGGGGATGGTGCCGCTGCCGACGAAGTGGACGATCCAGTTCGGCGAGCCGGTCCCGATGGACGACTATCCGCCGGAGGCGGTCGACGATCCGATGCTGATGTTCAACCTCACCGACCAGGTGCGCGAGACGATCCAGCACACCCTCTACCGGCTGCTGGTGAGGCGGCGTTCGGTGTTCTTCTGAGCGGTGCTCCGCGGGCACGCGCCCTGTGGGAACGCGCTCCGCGGTACGAGTTCCCACGGAGTGCGCCCCGGGCGGCCGGTGCCCCTGCGGACACCGGCCGCCCGTCCGTCAGTCGGAGTCGTCGCCCGCCTCGATGCCCAGCCCCGGCAGGAGGTTCGGGAGGAGCGGCGGGATGGTGATGTCCGGTTCGGGGAGCCGGGGGGCACCGTCCGGTGTCTTCGACGCGCCGCCCTCGCCGGGGGAGGGCTCCAGCAGATCGCCGGGGTCGGGCAGAAGCCTCTCCCCGTCCGGGTCGGTGGAGCCGGACGAGCCGGACGGGCTGGGCTGCCGTTCGCCGCCCCGGTCGTCTTCCTCCTCGCCGTCCGCACCGCTCTCGCCGGGCACGGGTGACGACGGCCGGTCCGTACGGCCGGCGCCCGGCCGGTCGCCGCGGTCGGTGTCGGCGGCGGAGTCCGTGTCCTCCTGCGCGGAGTCCAGCAGGGGCCTGAGCGGGCCGACTTCGTCCTCTATGGCGTCGAAGAGCGAACTGACCTCGTCGCCCACGTCGGTGAGCTGGACGGGAAGACCCGCGCGCACCTCGTCCCACTTGGCGCGGTGGGACCGGGAGAAGGACGACAGCGAGCGGATCGGCGCGATCTCGCCCTCGCGCTCGTAGGCCTGGCTGAGCAGCCGGTGGCCCTCGGAGACGTCGTCGCGCATGTGGGAGAGCGTCCTGCGGATGTCGCCGAGCGACTCGTGGTCCAGCGGGCCCGACCGGCCGCGCTCCAGCAGGCGCCGGGCCTCGTTCAACCGTGTGGAGGCGTGGTCCAGATGGACCTCGCCGCGGTCGGCCTCGTCGCCCGCCATGCCGAGTCTGAGGTCCTCCATGCCGAGTTTGAGGCCGTAGAGGGTGTCGCCGGGCAGGGCGTCGGTGCTGGCCACGGCGGCTCCACTGAGGGCGCCCGCCGCGACCCCGAAGCCCAGGCCGCCCGCAGCCAGCCCCTTGGTGAGTCTCGTTCTCGGGCGCAGTCTGCTCAACGGGCTCCGCGGAGAGGCCCGGTGGGCCCCGCCGCGCTCCGTGCGGGCGGAGCGCGGTCCGGGGACCGAGGCGCCCTCGCCGCTCCCGGCGAAGGCGTTCTCCACGGCTGCGAGGAGCTGTGCCCGCTGGGCGGCCTTGACGTCGGGGTCCATCGCCGGTTTCGGCAGGGCGTCGAGCCTGTCGGCCAGCGACAGCAGCGCCGTGCGCTCGTCGGACGGCCCGCCCGTCGGTCCGGCCTCCGTCCTCTCCGCCTTCCCGGCCGGGACTTCGGGGGGCCCGCCCCCGGACCGTTCGGCCGCCGCACCCTCGGACTCGCGCTCGTCGAGGGCCTGGGCGAAGGCGTTTGCCCGCCGGCTCGGCGATACGGCTCCCATCACGGGCGGCACCTCCTCTCGTCAGCACAGTCGACTCCCTGCCCCACAGGAGGGTTGCACGGCCGTACGGGAGCGGCGGCTCGGGCGCCGCAGTCCGGACGCGACGGGCCGCGGGGAGTCTGCAAACCGCACAACGACCACCGGCCGACGGGGTTACGCCCCGGCGGGGGCGCGATCGCCCTGCCGACCGCCGCGAAACGGAACGTCACCGCACGTCACCGCATGTCATCGGCTGTCCTCCGGCAGCAGCCGGGCCAGGGTCCGTACCGCCCGGTACTGGAGGGTTTTGATCGCGCCCTCGTTCTTCCCCATGACCCGCGCGGTCTCGGCGACCGACAGACCCTGCAGGAAGCGGAGCGTCACGCACTCCTGCTGCTGCGGGTTGAGCCGGCGGACGGCGTCCAGCAGGGCGGCGTTGGAGAGGGACTCCAGGACCGAGTCCTCCGGGCTGCGCTCCACCTCGTTGGCGTCGAGCATCTCGCCGGTGGTCACCTCGAGGCGGAAGCGGCTCGACTTGAAGTGGTCCGCCACCAGGTTGCGCGCGATGGTGACCAGCCAGGCGCCGAAGTCCCGGCCCTGCCAGGTGAAGGTGCCGATCCGGCGCAGGGCGCGCAGGAACGTCTCGCTGGTGAGGTCCTCGGCCGTGGCCCGGCCGCCGACGCGGTAGTAGATGTAGCGGTAGACGGTGTCGGAGTACTGGTCGTAGAGGCGCCCGAAGGCCTCGGCCTCGCCGCCCTGGGCGCGTTCGACGAGGTCCATCATGCGGCGGCTGTCGCCGTCGACCGGACGCCGGGCGGCGCCCGGGGCGGCCGCGGCGCGCGTGCGCCGGCCCACCGCGGCGGTGCCGGCGGCTCCCTCGGCCAGGGCGTAGACGGGGCCTGCGGGGACAGGTGCGGCGAGGGCGGGGACGGCGTGCGCGGGGGGGACGAGGACGCGCAGCTGGTCGATGACCAGCGTGCGCAGCGCAGCCAGGCCCGAGGCGTCAACCCCGACGTGTGGGTACACGGGACTCCCAGAGGCAGAGCTTCCATCACGTGCAGTGCGGGACCGTCCGCCCGTCACAAGGGCGTGTGGACACCGGATTGCGTCTGAGGAGAATAACGCTTCGTACAGACCGTGCTACACCTAGTCGCCGAAATCGCCGGTTAGGTTTGCTCTGTTACGCGTTTGCGGTTGCCCGGACGGCGAACCGGGGTGCCGATGCGATCGGTTCGTGTCGCTTTCCGATCGAATCGGCGGTTCGCTTGTGGCCGGGAGTGGTTTCCGACCGAACTGGCGACCGGTGCGACTGCTCGGAGGCGGCTTCGGCGCGGCTTCAGCGGCGGCGGCGCTGGATCGCCATGGCCGCGGCGGCGCCTCCGGCCACCGCGCCCACCCCGGCCGCGGCCGGGATGCCCACCTTCGCGGCCTTCCTGCCGGTCCGGTAGTCGCGCAGCCGCCAGCCCCGCTCGCGCGCGTGGGCGCGCAGCCTGCTGTCGGGGTTGATGGCGTACGGGTGCCCGACCAGCGAGAGCATCGGGATGTCGTTGGCCGAGTCGCTGTAGGCGGCGCAGCGGGAGAGGTCCAGGTCCTCGGCGGCGGCCAGCGCGCGCACCGCCTCCGCCTTCGCCGGACCGTGCAGCGGCTCGCCGACCAGGCGCCCGGTGTAGACGCCGTCGACGGACTCGGCGACCGTACCCAGGGCGCCGGTCAGCCCCAGTCTGCGGGCGATGATCGTGGCGGTCTCCACGGGAGCGGCGGTGACCAGCCACACCTTCTGGCCCGCGTCCAGGTGCGCCTGGGCGAGCGCGCGGGTGCCCGGCCAGATCCGGCCGGCCATGTACTCGTCGTAGATCTCCTCGCCGATCTCCATCAGCTCCGAGACGCGGTGGCCCTTGACGATGGACAGCGCGCTGTCGCGGGCGTCCTGCATGTGCTCGGCGTTCTCCGAGCCCGCGAGCCGGAACCAGGCCTGCTGCCAGGCGAAGCGGAACAGTTCGCGCTTGTGGAAGAACTTCCGCTTGTACAGGCCGCGGCCGAAGTGGAACAGGGCCGCGCCCTGCATGATCGTGTTGTCCAGGTCGAAGAAGGCCGCGGCCCTGGTGTCCCCGTGGACCGGGAACTCCGGCTCCGCCGGTTTCCCCGCCTCGCCGGGGGCGAGCGCGTCGACCTCCCGCGAGGTCTTGCGCGCCGCCTCGGCGGCGGCCTCGCCTGCGAGAACGCTGCGAGCCGTCGCCGAACGCCTGCGGGGAACGAGCCATCCAAGTGCGGCCATGCCGCGAGCATAGCCAGTGTTCCGTGGGGTTCCGGTGACGGAGGGGTGTCGGCAGGGCGGTGACTGCGCCAACCGGGGAAAGCGCGTTCCGGACCGGGCCGGGGGACGGGCGAGGACGTGGCGGGGAGGCGGCGGGAAGAGTGGCGGGGACCGGGCGCGGCGGCACAATGGCGGTCATGAAGACCGTCACGCTCATCGGCAAACCCGGGTGCCATCTGTGCGACGACGCCCGCGCGGTGGTCAGCGAGGTGTGCGCGCAACTGGGCGCGCGCTGGGAGGAGAAGGACATCACGCAGGACGAGGAGCTGTACCGCCGTTACTGGGAGCAGATCCCGGTGGTGCTCGTGGACGGCGCGCAGCACGACTTCTGGCGGGTGGACCCGAGGCGGCTGCGCGCGGCGCTGGAGGGGTGATCCGCAGCCGCCGCCGGCGGGCCCGCGGCGGGGGTCCGGCCGCGTCTCGACCGCTCCTCGAGGCGTCCCACGGCCGACGGGCGTATACGTGGGAGGCGTTCCGGGCGGGATCCGGTTCCGTGCGGCGCGTGTGGCACCGGTCACTTTGGCCGGACAAAGCGGACACCGTCTTTGTGCACACGTTCACAAAGACATAGCCTGGGCGGGACGGAGCGGTCCGGACGCATGTCCAGCGGGTGTCCAGCGGGGCCGCTCACCGTTCCGCTCAGACGGCAGGAGCACCGTGGCAACTGGCCGAACACACCGACCGGCGACCCGTAGCCGAGGGATCCCCGAGGCCACCGTCGCCCGGCTTCCGCTGTACCTGCGGGCGCTCACCGCGCTCTCCGAGCGCTCGGTGCCCACGGTCTCCTCGGAGGAGCTGGCGGCCGCCGCCGGCGTCAACTCCGCCAAGCTGCGCAAGGACTTCTCCTACCTCGGCTCGTACGGCACGCGCGGTGTGGGCTACGACGTCGAGTACCTCGTCTACCAGATCTCCCGCGAGCTGGGCCTGACACAGGACTGGCCCGTCGTGATCGTCGGCATCGGAAACCTGGGCGCCGCGCTCGCCAACTACGGCGGCTTCGCCTCCAGGGGCTTCAGGGTCGCCGCACTGATCGACGCGGACCCGTCGATGGCCGGAAAGCCGGTCGCGGGCATACCGGTGCAGCACACCGACGAACTCGAGACGATCATCGAGGAGAACGGCGTCTCCATCGGCGTCATCGCCACCCCCGCCGGAGCCGCGCAGCAGGTCTGCGACCGGCTCGTGGCCGCCGGGGTGACCTCCATCCTCAACTTCGCGCCGACCGTGCTGTCCGTGCCCGACGGGGTGGACGTGCGCAAGGTCGACCTCTCCATAGAACTGCAGATCCTCGCCTTCCACGAGCAGCGCAAGGCCGGTGAGGAGGCGCCCGGCGAGGGCGGTGCGGACACCACCCCGCCCGCGGCACCGCCCGCCGCGGCCGTGCGCCGCCGCGGCGAGGGAACCGAACCGGGGCCTGACGGGGACGTGCCCGCCGTGATGCCCGCATGAACGAACGAGCGACCGTGAGACGCGTCACGCGCGCACCGTACGCCGCGCGGTCCGAGCGGAGCGGGGGAGGCACATGAGTCTGCTGGTAGTGGGGCTGAGCCACCGCAGCGCACCGGTGAGTGTCCTGGAGAGGGCCTCGCTGGCGCCCGAGGTGCGCGGCAAGCTCCTGCAGGACGCGGTCGGAGCCGAGCCCGCCTCCGAGGCGGCGGTGCTCTCCACCTGCAACCGCACCGAGCTCTACGCCGACGTCGACAAGTTCCACGCCGGCGTCGCCGAGCTGTCCTCCCTGCTGGCCCGCTACAGCGGCGTCGACCTGGAGGAGCTGACCCCGTACCTGTACGTCCACTACGAGGACCGGGCCGTCCACCACCTGTTCTCGGTGGCCTGCGGGCTGGACTCGATGGTCGTCGGCGAGGGGCAGATCCTCGGCCAGATCAAGGACGCGCTGGCCGTGGCGCAGGACCAGCACACCGCCGGGCGGCTGATGAACGACCTGTTCCAGCAGGCGCTGCGGGTCGGCAAGCGGGCGCACAGCGAGACCGGCATCGACCGGGCCGGGCAGTCCCTGGTCACCTTCGGCCTGGAGCAGCTCGCGGCCGGGCGCCCGGTCGCCGAGTGGGCACGCGGTCGGCGCGCCCTGGTGATCGGCGCCGGCTCGATGTCCTCCCTGGCCGCCACGGTGCTCGCACGCGCCGGCGTCACCGAACTGGTGATCGCCAACAGGACGCTGGAGCGCGCCCGCCGCCTGGCCGCCGGGCTCCACGGCGGCGGGCTCACCGCGCGCGCCGTGCCCGTCCACGAGATACCCGCCGAGCTCCCGCACGCGGACGTCGCCGTCTCCTGCACCGGGGCCACCGGGCTGGTGCTGACGGCCGGCGACCTGTCGGCCGCGCTCACCGCGCGTGCGCGAGCCCATGGCTCCCGCGAGGAGCCGATGGCGCTGCTCGACCTGGCCATGCCCCGTGACATCGACGCCGCCGCGCACCGCCTGGAAGGCGTACGGTTGGTGGACATCGAGTCGCTGGCCGAGGCCTCCGCCGACGCGCCCATGGCCGCGGACGTCGACAAGGTGCGCGGCATCGTCGCCGACGAGGTCGCGGCCTTCGGTGCGGCCCAGCGGGCCGCGACGATCACGCCCACCGTGGTCGCGCTGCGCGCCATGGCCGCCGACGTCGTCGCGGCCGAGATGGCGCGCCTGGACGGGCGCCTCCCCGGACTCGACGCCAAACAGCGCGCCGAGATCACCCAGACCGTGCGCCGGGTCGTCGACAAGCTGCTGCACGCGCCGACCGTGCGCGTCAAGCAGCTCGCCGGCGAACCGGGCGGCGCCGGATACGCCGACGCGCTGCGAGAGCTCTTCGACCTCGACCCGCAGACCGTGGCGGCCGTCAGTAACCCCGAACAGGAGCGGCAATGAGCACCAACGCACCCCAGCCGCTGAAGCTGGGCACCCGCCGCAGCCGACTCGCCATGGCCCAGTCCGGGCAGGTGGCCGAGCGCGTCCGGCGGCTCACCGGCAGGCCCGTCGAGCTGGTGGAGATCACCACCTTCGGCGACGTCTCCCGTGAGCACCTCGCCCGGATCGGCGGCACAGGGGTCTTCGTCTCCGCGCTGCGCGACGCGCTGCTCGGCGGCGAGATCGACTTCGCCGTTCACTCGCTGAAGGACCTTCCCACCGACCAGCCGGAGCAGCTCGCGCTGGCGGCCGTGCCCGCCCGGGAGGACCCCCGTGACGCGCTGGTCGCCCGCGACGGCCTCACCTTCGAGGAACTGCCCGACGGGGCGCGGGTCGGCACCGGTTCGCCGCGCCGCATGGCGCAGCTGGCCGCCTGGGCCCGGTCGCTGGGCCGGGATGTGGAGATCGTGCCGATCCGGGGCAACGTCGACACCCGCATCGGATACGTGCGCTCCGGCGAACTGGACGCGGTCGTCCTCGCCGCCGCCGGTCTCAGGCGCGTCGGCCTGATCGGCGAGGCCACCGAACTGCTCGACCCCGGCGCGGTGCTGCCCGCACCCGGCCAGGGGGCGCTGGCCGTCGAGTGCGCGGCCTCGCGCCCCGACCTCGCAGCCCTGCTCGCCGAGCTCGACGACCCGCGCACGCGGGTCGCCGTGACCGCCGAGCGAACCCTGCTCTCCGCTCTGGAAGCCGGTTGCAGTGCGCCCGTCGGCGCACTGGCCGACTTCCCGGCGGCAGGGCAGGATGTCACCGAACTGCGCCTGCGCGGTGTCGTCGGCACGACCGACGGCGCCACACTGGTGCAGTTGTCCACCACCGGTCGCGTACCGGCGTCCGACGGTGAGCTCCTCTCCCTGGCCCAGGCCATGGGGCGCGAACTCGCCGACGAGATGCTCGCCAAGGGCGCGGCCGGTCTGATGGGGGAGCGAGCACATTGAACCCCACCACCGATCACTCGTACGGCACCCACGGGCACGTCACCTTCCTCGGTGCCGGGCCCGGGGACCCGGGACTGCTGACGCTTCGCGCCGTCGAGGCGCTGGCGCAGGCCGATGTACTGGTCGCCGACCCGCAGGTGTACGACGTCGTGCGGGCGCACGTGCGGGCAGGTGTCGACACCCCGCTCCAGACGGCAGGTGACGACACGTCAACAGCATCCGCGGGTGCCGACGATGCCGTAAATCTTGTCATGAGGGCCGTGCGGGGCGGCAAGCGGGTCGTCCGTGCGGTCGCCGGCGACCCCGGCCTCGACGCGGACGCGGCGAGCGAGATGCTGGCCTGCGCCTCCGAGGGCGTCACCTTCGAGGTCGTGCCGGGCATCGCCAACGCGGTCGGGGTCCCCGCCTACGCGGGTGTGCCGCTGCGCAACGGTCACGGCGCGGACGTGCGCTTCCTGGACGCTCGGACCGCCGACGCCCAGGCGTGGAACGAGGTCGGCGCCAGCGACGCCACCCTCGTGGTCTCCACGACCCTGGAGACGGTCGCCGCCACCG
The DNA here is from genome assembly GCF_022015835.1 of Streptomyces sp. ICN903. NCBI lineage: Bacteria > Bacillati > Actinomycetota > Actinomycetes > Kitasatosporales > Streptomycetaceae > Streptomyces > Streptomyces sp. ICN903. The sequence goes on from NZ_JAKMAY010000010.1 coordinate 13,621, forward strand.
CCGCCGAGCTGGTCACCGCGGGCCGCAAGCCCGACACCCCGCTGACCGTCACCGTCGACGGCACCACCACCCGGCAGCGCACCTGGACGGCGACGCTGGGCTCCATCGCCCAGACCCTCAAGGCCGCCAAGGTGCTGCCCGCGGCGAACGGCTCCCGGCCGGCGATAGCCGTGGTCGGCGAGCTCAGCGCCGCCGCTCAGCGCGACCGGCTCGCGTGGTTCGAGTCCAAGCCGCTGTTCGGCTGGCAGGTGCTGGTGCCCCGCACCAAGGAGCAGGCCGCCTCGCTCTCCGACCAGCTGCGCTCCTACGGCGCGGTGCCCAGCGAGGTGCCCACCATCGCCGTGGAGCCCCCGCGCACCCCGCAGCAGATGGAGCGCGCGGTCAAGGGCCTGGTCACCGGCCGCTACGAGTGGATCGCCTTCACCTCGGTCAACGCCGTCAGGGCGGTGCGCGAGAAGTTCGAGGAGTACGGCCTGGACGCCCGAGCCTTCGCCGGGATCAAGGTCGCGGCCGTCGGCGACCAGACCGCGAAGGCGCTGGTCGACTTCGGCGTCAAGCCCGACCTGGTGCCCAGCGGCGAGCAGTCCGCGGCCGGGCTCCTGGAGGACTGGCCGCCCTACGACCCGGTCTTCGACCCGATCGACCGCGTCTTCCTGCCGCGCGCCGACATCGCCACCGAGACGCTGGTGGCGGGTCTGATCGAACTGGGCTGGGAGGTCGACGACGTCACCGCCTACCGGACGGTGCGCGCCTCGCCGCCGCCGGCCGAGACGCGGGAGGCGATCAAGGGCGGCGGGTTCGACGCCGTGCTGTTCACCTCCTCCTCCACCGTCCGCAACCTCGTCGGGATCGCGGGCAAGCCGCACAACGTGACGGTCATCGCCTGCATCGGTCCGGCGACGGCGAAGACCGCCGAGGAGCACGGGCTGCGGGTGGACGTCATGGCGCCGGAGCCGTCGGTGCACAAGCTGGCCGAGGCGCTGGCGGAGTTCGGCGCCAGGCGCCGGGACGCGATGATCGAGGCCGGCGAGGCGGTGCAGCGCCCCAGCGAGAAGCGTCCGACCAGGAGGAGGGCACGGACATCGTGACGATCGGCGAGAGCACCTACGGCAGCGGTTACGGCGGTGCCTACGACAGGGGGCGCGGCGGCTACGGGGACTTCCCCGTGGTGCGCCCCCGTCGGCTGCGCACCACCCCGGCGATGCGCCGGATGGTCGCCGAGCACCGGCTCCACCCGGCCGATCTGATCCTGCCCGTCTTCCTGCGGGAGGGCATCGCCGAGCCGGTGGAGATCTCCTCGATGCCGGGCGTGTACCAGCACACCCGCGAGACCCTGCGCAAGGCGGCGGCCGAGGCCGTGGCCGCCGGCGTGGGCGGGATCATGATCTTCGGCGTGCCCGAGGAGGGGAAGAAGGACGCCACCGGCTCCTGCGGCACCGACCCGGACGGCATCCTCCAGGTGGCGCTGCGCGATGTGCGCGCGGAGGTCGGGGACGACCTGGTCGTCATGTCCGACCTGTGCCTGGACGAGTTCACCGACCACGGCCACTGCGGCGTCCTGGACGAGCGCGGCCGGGTGGACAACGACGCCACGCTGGAGCGGTACGCCGAGATGGCGTGTGTCCAGGCCGAGGCGGGCGCGCACGTGCTGGGGCCCAGCGGGATGATGGACGGCCAGGTCGCCTTCGTCCGCCGCGCCCTGGACGAGGCGGGCCACCAGGACGTGGCGCTGCTGGCGTACACGGCCAAGTACGCCTCCGCGTTCTACGGTCCCTTCCGCGAGGCGGTGGACTCCTCGCTGACGGGCGACCGCAAGGCCTACCAGCAGGATCCGGCCAACGCGCGGGAGTCGATGCGCGAGCTGGCGCTCGACCTCGCCGAGGGCGCGGACATGGTGATGGTCAAGCCCGCGCTGCCCTACCTGGACGTGCTGCGCCGGGTGGCGGACGCGGTGGACGTGCCCGTGGCGGCCTACCAGGTCTCGGGTGAGTACGCGATGGTCGAGGCCGCCGCGCAGCGCGGCTGGATCGAGCGGGACCGGGCGATCATGGAGACGCTCACCGGCGCCAGGCGGGCCGGCGCGGACATGATCCTGACCTACTGGGCGACGGAGGCGGCCCGGCGGCTGCGCTGAGCCGCCGGCCCCGGGGCGCGCCCGGGGGCCGGCACCGTACCGCGCGGCCGTACCGCGCGGCGCGTCAGCCCTTGACGCAGACGACCTGCCGCAGCTTCGCGACCACCTCGACCAGATCGCGCTGACGGTCGATGACCTGCTCGATCGGCTTGTACGCGGCCGGGATCTCGTCGACGACGCCGGAGTCCTTGCGGCACTCCACACCCCGGGTCTGCTCCTCCAGATCCCGCGCGGTGAACCGCTTCTTCGCCGCGTTGCGGCTCATCCGCCGCCCCGCGCCGTGGGAGGCGGAGTTGAAGGAGGCGGCGTTGCCCAGGCCGCGCACGATGTAGGAGCCGGTGCCCATCGAGCCGGGGATGATGCCGTACTCGCCGCCGCCCGCGCGGATGGCGCCCTTCCGGGTGACCAGCAGGTCCACGCCGTCGTAGCGCTCCTCGGCCACGTAGTTGTGGTGGCAGGAGATGACCTGCTCGAAGGTGGGGGACGCCTTCCTGAACTCCTTGCGGATCACGCCCTTGAGCAGGCTCATCATGACCGCGCGGTTGCGCTTGGCGTACTCCTGGGCCCAGAACAGGTCGTTGCGGTACGCCTCCATCTGGGGGGTGTCCGCGACGAACACGGCCAGGTCGCGGTCGACCAGGTCCTGGTTGTGGGGGAGCTTGCGGGCCACGCCGATGTGGTACTCGGCCAGCTCGTTGCCGATGTTGCGGGAGCCGGAGTGGAGCATCAGCCAGACGGCGCCGTCCTCGTCCAGGCAGACCTCGACGAAGTGGTTGCCGCCGCCGAGCGTCCCCATCTGGCGGGCGGCCCGCTCCCGGCGGAAGTGGACGGCCTCGGTGACACCGTCGAAACGGGACCAGAAGCCGTCCCAGCCGGAGGCGGGGGAGTCGGGCAGGCGGCCCGGGTCGACGGGGTCGTCGTGCATGCCGAAGCCGACCGGGATGGCCTGCTCGATGCGCGAGCGCAGCCGGGAGAGGTCGCCGGGCAGGTCGTTCGCGGTCAGGGAGGTCCGGACCGCCGACATGCCGCAGCCGATGTCCACGCCGACCGCCGCCGGGCAGACCGCGCCCTCCATGGCGATGACCGAGCCGACGGTGGCGCCCTTGCCGTAGTGGACGTCGGGCATGACCGCCAGGCCCCTGATCCACGGAAGCGTCGCGGTGTTGCGCAGCTGCCGCATCGCGCCGTCCTCGACGCCGGACGGGTCGGCCCACATCCGGATCGGCACCCGGGCCCCGGGAACCTCGGTGTACGACATGTTCGTTCATCCCCCTGACGAAGAAGTGCGAGCACGCTCTGCCACATGCGTGCGAATCGCGCACGGATCGCGTGCGAACCGGGTACGTCCGCACACACAAGGCGGACGTATTACTGCATATGCACCGATGGGTGGAGGTCCCGCGGCGCGCGTGGCGGACGTCGTGCGATAGACATTGTGTTCTGTTGTGGTCGTACGGCGGCAACGTGTTTTCGAGTGTTCGCGCGGACATGAGGAGTTGGGCAGTGCAGCGGAAGGCATACGCCACCGGCGCGGCGCTCGTCGCCGCGCTGGCCGTCGGGACCGTCGGCTGCACCGGCGGCTCCGGCACGGGCGGCGCCGCGGCCGACAGCAAGCCCGGCACGGTCGGCACCGCCGCCGCCACGGCTCCGCCCGGCACCTACCGCGATCTGCCCGAGCCCTGCGGCGCGGTCGACACCGGCCTTCTGAAGGCGATGCTGCCGGGCGCCGGGAGCTCCTCCCCCGAGGACGAGGACGGCGCGGAGGGCGGCGACGAGACCCCGGCGGCGTACGAGGGCGAGCAGACCGTCACCTACGACGACGACCGCCGGGTCGGCTGCCGCTGGAAGAGCTCCACCGGAATGGGCAGCCGCCACCTCCTGGTGGACTTCGAGCGGGTCGTGTCCTACGACCCCGCCGTCAGCGACGACGAGCGGGCGGTGCGCCTGTACGAGGACATGGTGCTGGAGGCGGGCATCCCCAGCTCGCCGCCCTCGGACGAGGAGTCCCCCGGCTCCGGACGGGAGACGGACGGGGACGGGACCGAGGACGGCGGGGAGGCCGACGAGGCATCCCAGGAGAGCGGCGAGCCCGCCGAAAGCGACGGCGGCGACGACGGGGCCGGCGAGGACGGCGCCCGGGACGGCAGCGGCGAGCCGGGGACGGCCGTCCCGCAGCCCGCTCCCGGCGCGGCGCTGGCCCCGCGCCCCCTGGAGGACGTCGGGGACGCCGCGTACATCGACGACGAACTGGTCACCGCGGACTCGGGCGTCCACCGCGACATCACCCTGGTCTTCCGCACCGGGAACGTCATCGTCACCGTCGAGTACGAGCAGTGGGTGACGGACAAGCGCAGGCTGCCCGACAGCGCCGAACTGCAGGAGAAGGCGCTGAAGCTGGCCGGCCAGCTCGCCGGGGAGTTCCGGGACTGACGCCCGCTCGCGGACCCGGCCCCGCGCCCACCCCGTACCCGCCCCGCGCCCTCACCGGGACTGAGACGACGGACACACCCGGAACCGGCGCCGCCCGGCAGGCTCTGAGGCCGCTCTAGGCTGCTGCGGTGTCATCGCCCGAGTTGGCGTACCGTCGTGCCGTCCGACAGGGCGTGCCCGGCGCCCAGCACATCCGGAAGCGAAGGAACCATGCACCGTAACGCCACGCGCACCGCCGTCCGCACCCTCGCCTGCGCCGCCGTGCCCATGTTGCTGGTCGCGGGCTGCTCCTCCGACTCCGGTGGCGACGACTCCGCCAGGCCCTCGCCCAGCGCCTCCGCCTCCAGCGCGTCCCCGACCCCGGCGCCGGTGAAGTTCACCACCCTGCCCGACCCCTGCAAGACCCTCTCGGGGGACACGATCGGCGATGTGGTCCCCGAGGCGAAGAAGAAGGGCAAGAACCTCGGCTCCAAGGACGCCGACGGCTACGGCACCTGCCTGTGGAGCGGTCTGGACGACTACCAGTACCGGGCGCTCACCGTCTCCCTCAAGCGGTTCGACTCCGACGTGACGCTCGGCAGCGGCAGCGAGCGGGCCGCCGACTACGCCGGCCAGCAGGTGGCCGCCGTATCGCAGGACGAGGAGAACAAGAAGGTCAAGGACACCCCGCTCGACGGGGTCGGCGACCAGGCGACCTCCATAGCCTTCGAGACCGAGCGCAAGGACGGCAAGAAGACCGAGGAGTACCGCGAGCAGCGGATCGTCGCCATCACCGGCAACGTCGTGGTGACCGTGGACTACGAGGGCGCCGGCTTCGAGACCGGCAAGACGCCGAAGGCCGAGGACATCCGCGAGAACGCGGAGAAGGCGGCGAAGGAGGCCGTCAAGGCCATCAAGTAGGCGACCGGGCCGGACCCTCGGTCCCGTCACCCGCCGCGCGTACCCTGTCTTCCCCTCGGGGACCTCCGGCTCCCCGTCCCCTCCGCCGCCCCCTCCCGCCGTCCGGCCGGGCGGCGGGCACCGGCGCCGACGACCGACGACGATCTCGCGAGGACGCAGCAGTGGACCTGACACGCACTCACCGAATACTCATCGGCGTGGTCGTCGCCGGGGCGGTGGTGATCGCGGCGATCGGCTTCGCCGGATCGTACGCCGCCGTCCGCGACCTCGCCGAGCAGAAGGGGTTCGGCGGCTTCGCGCCGTTCTTCCCCATCGGTATCGACGCCGGGATCGTGGTGCTGCTCGCCCTGGACCTGCTGCTGACCTGGATCCGCATCCCCTTCCCGATGCTGCGGCAGACCGCCTGGCTGCTGACGGCCGCCACCATCGCCTTCAACGGCGCCGCCGCCTGGCCCGACCCGCTGGGGGTCGGGATGCACGCGGTGATCCCGGTACTGTTCGTCGTCGCGGTCGAGGCCGCGCGGCACGCGGTCGGCCGGATCGCCGACATCACCGCCGACAAGCACATGGAGGGCGTTCGGCTCTCGCGCTGGCTGCTGGCCTTCCCCTCCACCTTCCGGCTGTGGCGCCGGATGAAGCTGTGGGAACTGCGCTCCTACGACCAGGTCATCCGCATGGAGCAGGACCGGCTGATCTACGAGGCGCGGCTGCGGGCGCGCTACGGGCGCGCATGGAAGCGGCGGGCGCCGGTGGAGGCGCTGATGCCGCTGCGGCTGGCCCGGTACGGGGTGCCGCTGGCGGAGACCGGCCCGGCCGGCCTGGCCGCCGCCGGCATCGACCCTCAGGCACTGCCCGCCGCGGGTGGGAAGACCGCGGTCGCGGGCGGGAAGGCCGCGGCCGCCGAGGCGCTCCCCGCGGGGACGTCCACCGAGCATGCGCCCGCGCCCGGCACGGCCCGCCGGGAAGGTGAGGAGTCCGGCTCCGGGCCGGACGGAGGGCCGGCCGCGGAGGCGGCCGGACAGGAACGGCACGAACTGCTTCCGCCGTCCTGGCGGACCGCCGGGGAAAGAGGGGCCGCGGTGAGGGAGGCCGCTCACGGGCCGGCGCCTTCCGCACGGGAGGAGGTCACCTATGTGCGGGCCGCACCGGCGGAAGAAGCCGTTTCGGTGCGGGAGACCGTGCCGGAGACGGTGCCCCGGAACCGGCCCGCGCCGGAGGAAGCCCCCGCCACCGGGCTCACGATTCCGAGGGATCCGGCCAATCCGGACGGGCCTCACCGTCCGCTGGGAGGGGCCCCGTCGAACGGTCGCTCCGTTTCCGTGCCGGGGCAGTACACGGCCCGGCCGGAAGCGGAGGAGGAAGTGGCCGACGAACCCGTCGGCATACCGGACGGGATGCCCCGCGAGGAGGCCTACTACCGGGCCTACCACAGGTACATCGTGGAGAAGGGCGACTTCCCCAACCCCCACCAGCTCGCTGTGACGCTCCTGGACGACGGCATCAAGGACGTCAACGGCGGGCCCCTCAGCGAGTCCTACCTCCGCCCGTACGTGTACGAGTTCAAGGACCGGTATCAGACGGGCCTGGTGGGCTGACCACCCGCCAGGGAGCCCCCGGGCCGGGAGGCCGGGGGTGGAGGAAGGCGGCTCAGGTCTTCTCGCGGGTCTTCTGGCGGGCCGGGGCGGGCCACACCGACATGGCCAGCCCGGCCACCCGCTCCAGTTCTCCGGCGGTCGCCCCGTCCCGGGCCTGCTGGGACAGCCCCTGGACGACCGCGGCGAAGTAGTGGGCGAGCGTGTGCGCGTCGACTCCGGCCGGAAGTTCGCCCCGTCTTCCGGCGTCGGCCAGCCGTTCCTCGAAGACGCGGACGTTCGCCACCCGCCGGTCGCGCAGGGCCCGCTCGATGTCGGCGGTCTGCGACGAGTAGTTGACGGCCGCCGAGATGATCAGACAGCCGGCCGGGTGCGCGGGGTCGGTGTAGGAGACCGCGGCCTCGCGGAGCATCCGCGCGAACGCGGTGCGCGTGTCGTCCTCCTCGTCCAGGGCCCTGCCCATGAAGGCCCCGAAGGTCTCCCCGTACCGCTCGACGACCTCGTTGAAGAGCGTGCGCTTGTCGCCGAAGGCCGCGTACAGACTCGGCGGCGAGATGCCCATCTCCCTGGTCAGGTCGGCGATGGAGGTCCCCTCGTAACCGTGCTTCCAGAAGAGCAGGGTGGCCCGGACGAGTGCGGTGTCCCGGTCGAAGCTCCTCGGGCGTCCTCTCCCGCGTGGTGTCATGGCATGAATTCTACAGCGATCGCTATGTAATCACTGTACTCTTTCATTAGTCATCGCTACAGAAAGGGAGTGGCCATGGGCTCGCTGAACGGAAAGACGGCTCTGGTGACCGGTGGCAGCCGCGGGATCGGCCGGGCGACGACCGAGCGGCTCGCCAGGGAGGGCGCCCTGGTGGCCGTGCACTACGGACGGAACGAGACCGCGGCACAGGAGACCGTGGCGGCCGTCCGCGCGGCGGGGGGCGCGGCGTTCGCGGTGCGCGCCGAACTGGGTGTGCGCGGAGACGTGGAGACCCTGTGGTCGGAGTTCGACCGCATGGTCCTCGACCACGGCGACCGCAGCGGCCTGGACATCCTCGTGAACAACGCGGGCATCACCCCGCGGGGACAGATCGAGGAGACCACGCCCGAGGCGTTCGAGGAGGTCTTCGCCGTCAACGTCCGTGCCCCGTTCTTCCTGGTCCAGCAGGGGCTCAAGCGGCTGCGGGACGGTGGCCGGATCATCAACGTCTCGTCCGGAGCCACGCGCATCGCGCTGACCGACATCATCGCCTACAGCATGACCAAGGGCGCGGTCGACACCTTCACCCTCACCCTCGCCAAGGCCCTCGGCGGCCGGGGTGTCACCGTCAACTCCGTGGCGCCGGGCATCGTCGACACCGACATGAACGCCGCCTGGCTGCGGGGCGACGAGGACGCCGAGCGGTCGGCGGCGGAACTCTCCGCGCTCGGCAGGGTGGGCCGCCCCGAGGACGTGGCGGACGTGGTGGCCTTCCTGGCGTCGGACGACGCCCGCTGGGTCACCGGCCAGGTCGTCGACGCGACCGGAGGATCCCAGCTCTGATCGCCCCTGCCGGAACGCGGCCGGGGGCTCCGTGGACCGTCCGTGCGTCGTCCCACTGCCGACGGGGTGCCCGACCGGAGGGCACCCCTACGGAGGCCGGCCCTCCCGCTCCACGTGCGAGACGCGCCCGTGCCGCGGCCCCGGCACTCCTTCGGGAGCGCCGGGGCCGCGGCACGGGCGGGGCGCCGGCGTCAGGCGCCCAGCAGCTTGCGGACCCGGTCCGCGCCGACGGCCAGCAGCAGCGTGGGCAGCCGAGGGCCGGTGTCACGGCCCACCAGCAGCCGGTACAGCAGCGCGAAGAAGGCGCGCTGGGCCACCTTCAGCTCCGGCGTCGGCTTGGCGTCCGGCGACAGGCCCGCCCGGACCTTGGGCACGCCGTAGACCAGCGTGGTCAGCCCGTCCAGCGACCAGTGGTCGTCCAGGCCGTCCAGCAGCAGCCGCAGCGACTCGCGCGCGTCGTCGTCGAGCGAGGCCAGCAGCTCGGTGTCCGGTTCCTCGCGCACCCGGGTGCGCTGCTCGGCCGGTACGTGGGTGCTGATCCAGCGCTGCGCGCAGTCCAGACGCGGACGCGTCTCGTCCAGGGAGGCCACCGGGTTGTCCGGGTCCAGCTCGCTCAGGATGCGCAGCGTCTGCGCCTCGTCCCCGGTGGTGATGTCCGCCACCGACGCCAGCGTGCGGTACGGCAGCGGGTGCGGGGTGCGGGGCAGTTCGCCGCCGGCCGTGGTGGTGGCACGGCGGTACGCGGCGGCGTCCGCGGGCTGCGCGGTGCCGTCGGCGACCTTGCGCTCCAGGGCGTCCCACTCGTCGTAGAGCCGCTGGATCTCCTGGTCGAAGGCGATCTTGAAGGACTGGTTGGGGCGGCGGCGGGCGTACAGCCAGCGCAGCAGCGGAGCCTCCATGATCTCCAGCGCGTCGAGCGGGGTGGGCACCCCGCCCTTGGAGCTGGACATCTTCGCCATGCCGCTGATGCCGACGAAGGCGTACATCGGGCCGATCGGCTGCTCGCCGCCGAAGATCTCCCGCACCAGCTGTCCGCCGACGACGTAGGAGGAGCCGGGGGACTGGTGGTCCACGCCGGAGGGCTCGAAGACCACGCCCTCGTACGCCCAGCGCATCGGCCAGTCGACCTTCCAGACCAGCTTGCCGCGGCGGTGCTCCGACAGCAGCACCGTCTCCTCGTGGCCGCACCGGCACACGTACGTCAGCCGCGTGCTCTCGTCGTCGTACGCGGTGATCGTCGTCAGGTCGCGGTCGCAGACGGAGCAGTACGGCTTGTAGGGGAAGTACCCGGCGTCGCCCGCGCTGCCGTCGTCCTCGCCCGCGGCGCCCGAGCCCTCGGCGGCCTCGATCTCCGCCGCGGACATCTCGGCGTCCTTCGGCCCGCCCTGCTTCTTCGGGGCCCTGCCGGCGCTCTCGGGCGTGACCTTGGTGCGGTAGCGGTCCAGGACGGCGTCGATGCGGGCGCGCTCGCGCATGGCGAAGAGGATCTGCTCGCTGTACGCGCCGGAGGTGTACATCCGCGTCTGGCTGATGCCGCGCACCTCGACGCCCAGCTCGTCCAGCGCCCGCACCATGGCGGCCTTGAAGTGCTCGGCCCAGCTGGAGTGCTCGCTGCCGGGAGGCGCGGGCACCGCGGTGAGCGGCTTGCCGATGTGCTCCGACCACGAGGCGTCGACGCCCTCGATGCCCGCCGGGACCTTGCGGAAGCGGTCGTAGTCGTCCCAGGACAGGATGTGCTCGCAGGGCACGCCGCGCCGCTTGATCTCGTCGGCGACGAGGTGCGGGACCATGACCTCGCGGAGGTTGCCCAGGTGGATGGGGCCGGAGGGGCTCAGGCCCGAGGCGCAGACGACCGGTTTGCCGGGGGCGCGGCGCTCCGCCTCGGCGATGACCTCGTCCGCGATGCGGGAGACCCAGTCGGCCTCTGTGCTCTGAGCCACGGTCGGCACGTCCCTTTCCTGGCTGTGGTGGTGTCCGGGATGACGGCTCCATTGTTTCAGACGCGGTACGGGCCGCGCGCCCGTGATAAACGCGCGCGCCCCGGCGGTGGGCCGCGTGGGATACTGGACCGATCCGGTAAACCCCACTCAGAGGAACGGCACTCCTTCATGGCCTCGGTCCCCTCCCTTGCCGCAACCGTCCACCAGCGCGTCGCGGACGCCCTCTCGGCAGCCCTGCCGGAGGCCGCGTCGGCGGACCCGCTGCTGCGACGCAGCGACCGGGCGGACTTCCAGGCCAACGGGATGCTGGCGCTGGCCAAGAAGCTGGGGGGCAACCCGCGCGAGCTGGCCGGCAGGGTCGTCGCCGCGCTGCCGGAGACGGACGAGATCGCCGGCATCGAGGTCTCCGGACCGGGCTTCCTCAACATCACCGTCTCCGACGCCGCGATCGTGCGGACGCTGGCGGCGCGGGCGGCCGACGAGCGGCTGGGCGTGCCGTACGCCGAGCGGCCGGGCACCACCGTCATCGACTACTCGCAGCCCAACGTGGCCAAGGAGATGCACGTCGGGCACCTGCGCTCGACGGTCATCGGCGACGCGATCGTGCAGATCCTGGAGCACCAGGGCGAGAAGGTGGTCCGGCGGCACCACATCGGGGACTGGGGCACGCAGTTCGGAATGCTCATCCAGTACCTGGTCGAGCACCCGCACGAGCTGGACCACGCCTCCGGCGAGGAGGCCGGCGGATCCGGCGCGTCCGGCGAGGCCGCGATGTCCCGGCTGAACCGGCTCTACAAGGCGTCCCGGGCGCTGTTCGACTCCGACGAGGAGTTCAAGGCGCGCGCCCGCGACCGGGTGGTGCTCCTGCAGAGCGGCGACCAGGCCACGCTGGAGATGTGGCGGAGGATCGTCGGCGAGTCGATGATCTACTTCCACGCGGTCTACGACCAGCTCGACGTGGAGATCCGCGACGCGGACGTGGTCGGCGAGAGCGCCTACAACGACGACCTCCAGCAGGTCGTGAAGGAGCTGGAGGACAGCGGCGTCGCGGTCCGCTCCGACGGCGCGCTGTGCGTGTTCTTCGACGACGTCAAGGGCCCCGACGGCAAGCCCGTCCCGCTGATCGTGCAGAAGTCCAACGGCGGTTTCGGCTACGCCGCCACCGACCTGGCCGCCATCCGCGACCGGGTCGGGAAGCTGGGTGCCGACACCCTGCTGTACGTGGTGGACGCCCGGCAGGCGCTGCACTTCAAGATGGTCTTCGAGACCGCGCGCCGGGCCGGCTGGCTGCCCGAGGGCGCGGCCCGGCAGCTCGCCTTCGGCACGGTGCTGGGCAAGGACGGCAAGCCGTTCAAGACCCGTGAGGGCGAGACGGTCCGGCTGGTTGACCTGCTGGACGAGGCCGTCGAGCGGGCCACGGCCGTGGTGCGGGAGAAGGCGGAGCAGGGCGGCCTGGGGCTGACGGAGGAGGAGATCGCCGAGCGCGGCGCCCAGGTGGGCATCGGCGCGGTCAAGTACGCCGACCTGTCGACGTCCATGTCGCGCGACTACGTCTTCGACCTGGACCGGATGGTCTCGCTCAACGGCGACACCAGCGTCTACCTCCAGTACGCCTACGCCCGGATCCAGTCGATCCTGCGCAAGGCCGGCGACGCGCGGCCCGCCGCGCACCCGGAGGTGGAACTGGCCCCGGCCGAGCGGGCGCTGGGCCTGCACCTGGACGAGTTCGCCGAGACGCTGGCGGGCGTGGCCGAGACGTACGAGCCGCACAAGCTGGCCGCCTACCTCTACCAGCTCGCCTCGCTCTACACGACGTTCTACGACCAGTGCCCGGTGATCCGGGCGGAGTCGGACGCGGTCAGGGAGAACAGGCTCTTCCTGTGCGACCTGACGGCCCGCACCCTGCGGCAGGGCATGGCGCTGCTGGGCATCCGCACCCCCGAGCGGCTCTGAGACCCGCGGCTCCGGCGCGGGCTCCGGGCCCGCGCCGGAGCGGAACGTCCGGACGCCCCCCGCGGAAGCGGGGCGGGCGCCCGGACGTTCCGGCGTCCAAGGGCTCAGCGCTCGCGGTGCACCTTGGTGTTGGACGCCTGGGCGCGGGGGCGGACCACCAGCAGGTCGACGTTGACGTGCGGGGGCCGGGTGACGGCCCAGACGACGGTGTCGGCCACGTCCTCGGCGGTCAGCGGCTCGGCGACGCCCTCGTAGACCTTCGCCGCCTTCTCGGCGTCGCCGCGGAAGCGGGTGAGGGAGAACTCCTCGGTGCGCACCATGCCGGGCGCGATCTCGATGACGCGCACCGGCTGCCCGCACAGCTCCAGGCGGAGGGTCTCGGCCAGGACGTGGGCGCCGTGCTTGGAGGCGACGTAGCCGGCGCCGCCCTCGTAGGTGCCGTGGCCGGCGGTGGAGGAGAGCACGAGCACGGTGCCCTCGCCGGAGGCGGTCAGGGCCGGGAGCAGGGCCTGCGTCATGTGCAGCGTGCCCAGCACGTTGACCTCGTACATCGACTGCCAGTCGGCGGGGTCGGCGGTGGCCACGGGGTCCAGGCCCAGGGCGCCGCCGGCGTTGTTGACCAGCACGCTGCCGGGGGCGAGGGGGCCGAGCCGGGAGGCGAAGGCGTCCACGGCGGCGCGGTCGGTGACGTCCAGGGGGTGCGCCTCGGCCCGGTGCCCGTCGGCGTTCAGCTCGGCGGCGAGCTCCTCCACGCGGTCGGCGCGGCGGGCGGTGAGCACGGTGCGGTACCCGGCGGCGGCCAGCCGGCGTGCGGCGGCGGCGCCGATACCGCTGCTCGCGCCGGTGACGACGGCGGTGGGCTGCTGCTCGGCGGGCAGGGGCATGAAGGGCTCCTCGCGGGATGGTGGGCGTTTCCAGGGGCGGACCGCCTCGAAGGATAGGCGGCCGGTTCACGCGCCCCGCGGCGCGTACATGATCAGCGCGACCCCGGCCAGGCAGACCAGCGCCCCGGCGACGTCCCAGCGGTCCGGCCGGAAACCGTCCACGACCATGCCCCAGGTCAGGGAGCCGGCGACGAAGACCCCGCCGTACGCCGCCAGCACCCGGCCGAAGTTCGCGTCCGGCTGGAAGGTGGCGACGAAGCCGTAAGCGCCCAGCGCGATCACCCCGGCGCCGATCCACACCCAGCCGCGGTGCTCGCGCACCCCCTGCCACACCAGCCAGGCGCCGCCGATCTCCAGGAGGGCGGCGAGGGCGAACAGCAGGACGGAGCGCGCGACGGACATACCGGGAGCGTAGGGGGCCTGCGCCGGCGTCGACCCCCGGGGACCGCCCGGGGAGGTCTCGGGGGATCCTCAGGGCCAGACCAGGCAGTACGGCTGGTGGCCGGCCTCGTGGAGCCGGTGGCTGAAGTCCTGCCACTCGTGCAGGAGCCGGTAGACGTCGAAGGCGTCGCGCGGGCCGCCCCGGTCGGGGACGGTGGACCAGATGAAGGCGGCGGCGCCCACCGACTCCTCCCCGATGCCGCGCAGCGGGTCGACGACCGTCATGGGCAGCCTGACCACCGCGTAGTCGGAGTGGAGGACGACCAGTTCCAGCGGAGGGACCCTGTGCAGCGGAACCCCCTCGATGCCGGTGAGGACCATGGCGGCCATCGTCTCCGGCTTGATCCTGGTGAACATGCCGTGGCCCAGTTCGTCCCCGCCGAGCTCGTCCGGGCGCATGGTGATGGGCACACGGGCGGCTGTGGCGCCGTCCGGCGCGCCGAAGTACTTGTAGGTCACCCCCACCCGGCCACCCTTGCTGCTCCTCGTCTCCGTGCCCTCGCCCCCGGCCGTCCCGGTCTGGCCGGCCCCGGCCTCGGCGGTCTCGCTCACCGCTCTCGCGTCGCGGTCCCGCCGGTGGCGCCCCCGCGCCCGCCTGGGTCCCCGGCCCAGGTCCCCCGTGCCCTCGCCCAGTCCGCCACCGCGCTGCATGTCACCACCCGACCACTTGCGGCCCCCGCCGCGCAACCAGATCATCGTCTCCAAAGACTTTCAGAGACCTCCCCTTCTGGCGGGCTGTGAAACGCCCGGCCGCACATGCGCGCGAGGCTCTGAGACCATGGCTTGCGTGAGCTATCCGTACGATGCCCCAGTATCGCAGTCGCTGTACGACCGTGCCGCCGTCGTGACGCCCGGAGGCGTGAATTCTCCGGTGCGCGCCTTCCGCGCCGTGGGCGGTACGCCCCGCTTCATGGTGTCCGGTGCCGGTCCGTACCTCACCGACGCCGACGGCCGTGAGTACGTGGACCTCGTGTGCTCCTGGGGTCCGATGGTCCTCGGGCACGCCCACCCCGCCGTGGTCGAGGCGGTTCGCGCGGCGGTCGCGCGCGGCACGTCCTTCGGCACGCCCGGCGAGGGCGAGGTCGAGCTGGCCGAGGAGATCGTCGCCCGCATCGCCCCCGTCGACCAGGTGCGACTGGTCTCCTCCGGCACCGAGGCCACGATGTCCGCGATCCGCCTGGCGCGCGGTTTCACCGGGCGGGCCAAGGTGGTCAAGTTCGCCGGCTGCTACCACGGACACGTCGACGCGCTGCTGGCCGCCGCCGGCTCGGGCGTGGCCACCTTCGCCCTGCCCGACACCCCCGGTGTGACGGGCGCGCAGGCCGGGGACACGCTGGTGCTGCCGTACAACGATCTGGACTCGGTCGCCGCCGCCTTCGCCGCGCACCCCGGCGAGATCGCGTGCGTGATCACCGAGGCGTCGCCGGGCAACATGGGCGTCGTGCCGCCGCGCGACGGCTTCAACGCGGGGCTCAAGCGCCTGTGCGAGGAGAACGGCGCGCTGTACGTCTCGGACGAGGTGATGACCGGATTCCGCGTCTCGAAGGCCGGCTGGTACGGCCTGGACGGCGTCGTGCCGGACCTGATGACCTTCGGCAAGGTGATGGGCGGCGGCTTCCCGGCCGCGGCCTTCGGCGGCCGGGCCGACGTGATGGCCCACCTCGCCCCCGCCGGCCCCGTCTACCAGGCCGGCACCCTGTCCGGGAACCCGGTCGCCACCGCCGCCGGCCTCGCCCAGCTCCGCCTGCTGGACGACGCGGCGTACGAGCGGCTGGACGCCGTCTCCGCCGAGATCCGCGCGCTGGTCACCGAGGCGCTGGCCAAGGAGGGCGTGGCGCACCGGCTGCAGAGCGCGGGCAACATGTTCTCGGTCTTCTTCACCGACGAGGACGTGGCGGACTACGACGCGGCCCGGCGCCAGGAGTCGTTCCGCTTCACCGCCTTCTTCCACGAGATGCTGGCCCAGGGCGTCTACCTGCCGCCCTCGGCCTTCGAGTCCTGGTTCGTCTCCACCGCCCACGACGACCGGGCCGTAGAGCGGATCGCCGCCGCCCTGCCGCCGGCCGCGCGCGCCGCCGCGCGGGCCACCGCCGCGGAGGAGGGGGCATGACCGGCGAGCCGAACGGGAGCGCCCCGAACCCGGCCGAGTCGGCGGACCCGGCGGGCATGACGGACCCGGCGGACGTGGCGGTCACCGGTGAGACGGCGGGGGAGCGCGAGCAGCACGGCGGCGGCAAGCGCACCGTCGTCCACCTGATGCGGCACGGCGAGGTGGAGAACCCCAAGGGGATCCTCTACGGGCGCCTGCCCGGCTACCACCTCTCCGACCTGGGCCGCCGCATGGCCGAGCGGGTCGCCGAGCATCTGGCCGGGCGAGACATCACCCATGTCGTCGCCTCCCCGCTGGAGCGCGCCCAGGAGACCGCCTCGCCGATCGCCAAGGCCCACGGCCTGGACGTGGCCAGCGACGAGCGGCTGATCGAGGCGGAGAACATCTTCCAGGGCAAGACCTTCGGCGTCGGGGACGGAGCCCTGCGGCGGGTCGCGAACTGGCCGCACCTGCGCAACCCCTTCCGCCCGTCGTGGGGCGAGCCGTACATCGACCAGGTGGTGCGGATGATGGCGGCGCTGGAGGCCGCCCGGGACGCCGCGCGCGGCCACGAGGCGCTGTGCGTCAGCCACCAGCTGCCGATCTGGACGGTGCGCAGCTTCGTCGAGCGCCGCCGGCTGTGGCACGACCCGCGCAGGCGGCAGTGCACCCTGGCGTCGCTGACCACCTTCACGTTCGTCGGCGACCGGATCGTCTCGGTCGGCTACAGCGAGCCGGCCCGCGATCTGGTGCCGCCGCACCTGAGGGCCGGGGCGAAGCCGGCCAAGGGGCAGGCCGGCAAGGGGCCCGGCTTCGGCGCCTGACCGGCCTGGCCGGCTCCGGGACCGCCGTCTCGCGGGAGGCCGCGGGGCGGCGCCGCGGCCTCCCGGCGACCGTCGCCGAGAGTGACCCAAGTCACATCCAGGTGGGGGGAGTTGTCAGGTTATCGCCCGGTGGGGCCTTTTGGCGGGGGCGGGGGAACGCCTGCGCGAGGCGCATGGGAAACTTTTCACATGTTTCTTCGCGCTACCGGCTCCCCAGGCCGCTCCCGGCTGTCCGCGGCCGTCACCGCCGCGGCGGCCTGCGCACTGATCCTGTCGGGCTGCGGTGCGGGCGGCGGCCAGGAGCAGAGCGGCGGATCCGGCAAGAACTACGTGGACGGGACGGGCGCGGTCACCGAGGTGAAGCCGGCCGACCGCAAGCCCGCCCCCGAGCTCTCCGGCGAGACGGTGGACGGGAAGCGGCTGGACGTCGCCGACTACCGGGGCGATGTCGTGGTCCTCAACGTCTGGGGCTCGTGGTGCCCGCCCTGCCGCGCCGAGATGCCGCACCTGGTGAAGGTGGCCAACGAGACCGAGGAGCAGGGGGTGCGGTTCGTCGGGATCAACACCCGGGACCTCGACCGGGTCCCGGCCCAGCGCTTCGAGGACGAGTACGAGGTGCCCTACCCCAGCCTCTACGACCCCTCCGGCAGGCTCCTGCTGCGCTTCCCCAAGGGCAGCCTCAACCCGCAGGCCATCCCCTCCACCCTCGTCCTCGACCGGGAGGGGAGGATCGCCGCCCGGGCCCTGAAGCCGCTCGGTGAGGAGGAACTCCGCTCCATGATCGACCCCCTGGTCAAGGAGAAGTGAGACGGATGCTCCACCTCGCCTCCGCCGCGGGGATCAACGAGACCGTCCTGACCGGCGGTCTGCTCCTGGCGATCCCCATCGCGCTGCTGGGCGGGCTGGTGTCGTTCTTCTCCCCGTGCGTCCTGCCGCTCGTCCCCGGCTACCTCTCCTACGTCACGGGGATCGGCGGCGCCGACCTGGCCGAGGCGCGCAGAGGGCGGATGGTGCTCGGCGCCTCCCTGTTCGTCGCGGGCTTCACGGCGGTCTTCGTCTCGGGCGGGGCCCTCTTCGGCTACTTCGGCCAGACGCTCCTGGAGCACCAGGAGACGATCAGCCGGATCCTGGGCGTGGTCCTGATCGCGATGGGTCTGCTCTTCGCCGGGCTGCTCAAGGGGGTCGGGCAGCGCGAGTTCCGCTTCCACCGCAGACCGGCCGTGGGTCTGGCCGGAGCCCCCGTGCTCGGTGTGCTCTTCGGTGTGGGGTGGACGCCGTGCCTGGGGCCCACGCTGGCCGCGGTCAACGCGCTGGCCTTCAACGAGGCGAGCGCGGGGCGGGGGGCGCTGCTGACGGTCGTCTACTGCCTGGGCATGGGCCTGCCGCTGATCCTGACGGCGGTGGCCTTCCGGCGGGCGATCGGCGCCTTCGCCGTGGTCAAGCGGCACTACGTGTGGGTCATGCGGATCGGCGGGGGGATGCTGGTCGCGCTGGGGGTCCTGATGCTCACCGGGGTGTGGGACCTGCTGCTGACCGAAATGCTCACCTGGACCAACAGCTTCACCGTAGGGATCTGAGATGCCCACAGCCGATGTCGGGAACGCTCCCGAGAACACCCGGGCCGGCGCCGAGGAGCAGGAGGCGGACGGCCGGATCTCCACGGCCCCCCGCGAGGAGTCCGCCCTCGACGTCCCCGCCCTGGGGCCGGTGGGCTGGGCCCGCTGGTTCTGGCGGCAGCTCACCTCGATGCGGGTCGCGCTGATCCTCCTCTTCCTGCTCTCGCTCGCCGCCGTCCCCGGCTCGCTGATCCCGCAGAACGGCTCGGACGCCTTCGCCGTGCGGGACTTCAGGGAGCGCAACGGGACGCTGGCGGAGGTCTACGACAGACTCCAGCTCTTCGACGTCTACAGCTCGGTGTGGTTCTCCGCGATCTACATCCTGCTGTTCGTCTCGCTCATCGGCTGCATCCTCCCGCGCAGCTGGCAGTTCATCGGCCAGCTCCGCTCCCGTCCGCCGCGCGCGCCGCGCCGGCTGACCAGGATGCCCGCCCACACCACCTGGCGCACCGACGCCGAGCCGGAGCAAGTGCTCCGGGCGGCGCACACGCTGCTGAAGGGGCGCCGCTTCCGCACGTCCGCGACCGAGGAGTCCGGCGGTCCGGACGGGTCCGGCGGGTCCGGTCCGGGGGGCTCGGTCGCCGCCGAGAAGGGCTATCTGCGCGAGGCCGGGAACCTCGTCTTCCACGTCTCGCTGATCGTGATGCTGCTCGCCTTCGCGGCCGGGCAGCTGTGGAACTCCGAGGGCGGCAAACTCATCGTGGAGGGCGACGGGTTCTCCAACACGCTCGTCCACTACGACGACTTCACCTCCGGGTCGCTGTACGACACCGAGGACCTGGACGTCTTCGGCTTCACGCTGGAGGAGTTCCACGCCTCCTTCGAGCGCACCGGCCCGCAGCGCGGCACCGCGCGCACCTTCCGCGCCGACGTCTCGTACTGGGAGGGCGCCGACGGCGAGGAGAAGAAGACCTCCATCGAGGTCAACCACCCGCTGAAGGTCGGCGACTCCAAGGTCTTCCTGGTCGGCCACGGCTACGCGCCGGTCGTCACCGTCACCGACGGGCAGGGGAAGATGGCCTACCGGGGCCCGGTGCCGTTCCTGCCGCAGGAGAGCCTGGGCCTGACCTCCACGGGCGTCATCAAGGTCACCGACTACCGGAACAAGGACGGCGAGAAGGAGCAGCTCGGCTTCCAGGGCATCTTCACGCCCACCTACGGGATCGACGCCGAGCGCGGGCCGCACTCGACCTTCCCCGAGCTGGACTACCCGGTGCTCTCCCTCAACGCCTTCCACGGCGACCTGGGCGTCGACGCCGGGCTCCCGCAGAACGTCTACCAGCTCGACACCG
Organism: Streptomyces sp. ICN903; assembly: GCF_022015835.1. NCBI lineage: Bacteria > Bacillati > Actinomycetota > Actinomycetes > Kitasatosporales > Streptomycetaceae > Streptomyces > Streptomyces sp. ICN903. The sequence continues at coordinate 33,244 of NZ_JAKMAY010000010.1, forward strand.
ACAAGATGGAGCAGTTCAAGGCCGAGGACGGCGACCTGTTCCGGGCCGACCTGCGCCCCGGCGAGTCGGTGGAGCTGCCGGACGGCGCGGGCACGCTGACGTTCGACCGCGTCGAGCAGTGGGCCAGCTTCCAGATCTCCCAGGAGCCCGGGGAGGGCTGGGCGCTGGCCGGGGCCACCGCAGCCGTGCTCGGCCTGGCCGGCTCGCTGTTCATCCGCCGCCGCAGGGTGTGGGTCCGCGCCCGGCGCGGCGCGGACGGCGTCACCGTGGTGGAGATGGCCGGACTGGGCCGCAGCGAGTCCGCGCGGCTCCCCGAGGAGCTGGGCGACCTGGCCTTCGCCCTCCAGGACGACGCCCCGCCCGCGGCGGATCCCGGCGGGGAGGACCCCGGCGGGGAGGACCCGGCCCCCGGCGGGGACGCCGGCCGGGGCACCGGTCAGGACACCGGCCGGAGCTCCGGCCGGGACACCGGGGGGAGCACAGAGGACGTACCGGCTGCCACCGAGGACGCCGGCCCCTCGTCACGAGGAGAGAACCAGTGAACCCAGTGGACATCGCCGTCGCAGCGAACGAGAGCCTCGCCGAGTTCAGCAACCTGCTGATCAAGTCGGCGATGGCCGTGTACGCCCTGGCCTTCGTCGCGCACATCGTGGAGTGGGTGTTCGGCAGCCGCAGCAGGGTGGCCCGCACCGCCGCCGCGCTGACCGCCCAGGGCGCCGGGAAGTCCGGGGACGCCCGGACCGCCGCCGCGGGCAAGGGCGCCGACAAGGTCTCCGTCACCGTGCGGACCTCCGGCGGCACGGAGGTGCTGGAGCGCCCCAAGGTCGTCACCCGCTCCGCCCCGGGCCGCCGGGCCGGTGTGCCGGACGGTCCCGGCGCGGCCGGCGGGGACGAGCAGGGCGACCTGTACGGCCGGATCGCCGTCTCGCTCACCGTGCTGGCCTTCCTGCTGCACTTCGGCGCGGTGCTCACCCGCGCCCTGTCGGTGCAGCGCGCCCCCTGGGGCAACATGTACGAGTTCTCGACGGCCTTCTCGATGGTCGCCGTCGGCGCCTACCTGGCCTTCCTGGTGGCGAAGAAGGACATTCGCTGGATCGGGCTGCCGCTGGTCACCACCGTGCTGCTCGACCTGGGCCTGGCCATCGTGGTCTTCTACACCGAGAGCGACCAGCTCGTCCCGGCGCTCGACTCGTACTGGATGTGGATCCACGTCTCGCTGGCCATCGTGTGCGGCGCGCTGTTCTACCTCGGCGCGGTCTCCACGCTGCTGTACCTGTTCCGGGACCGCTACGAGGCCAAGCTGGAGGCCGGCGGCCGGCCGGGCGCCTTCGCCACCTCCGTGCTGGAGCGGCTGCCCAGCTCCGCGTCGCTGGACGGCTTCGCCTACCGCATCAACGCCGCCGTCTTCCCGTTCTGGACCTTCACCATCATCGCGGGCGCCATCTGGGCCGAGAACGCCTGGGGCCGCTACTGGGGCTGGGACCCCAAGGAGACCTGGTCCTTCATCACCTGGGTCGGCTACGCGGCCTACCTGCACGCCCGCGCCACGGCGGGCTGGAAGGGGCGCAAGGCGGCGTACCTGGCGCTGATCGCCTTCCTGTGCTTCCTGTTCAACTACTACGGCGTCAACATCTTCTTCGACGGCCTGCACTCCTACGGCGGGGTGTGACCGTCGCGAGGTGATGTGACGTGATGTGACGCGGGCGCGCTCTCAGGAGGCGGCGGGCGGGGTGGTGTCCTCCGGCCCGCCGTTCTCCTTGTCGGTCTCCCTGCCGGCGCCGCCGTCCTTCCGGTCCCGCTCCTCACCGGGCTCCCGCTCCTGCTCCCGCTTCCGCTCCGGCTCCGGCTCCGGCGTCTCGGGGCGCTGCCGTCCGCGCTCGTTGATCGACTTCAGGAAGTCGGGGTTGTCGTCCGGGGCCACCCACCGGCGCTCGGCGGGACGGGTGGCGCCGTAGGGCGCGTTCCTGCGCGGCCGTCCGACCAGGAACCAGGCGACGGGCCCGATCAGCACCGAACCGAAGAACAGGATGATGAAGACCCATGCCAGCTTCGGCAGCTTGCGGGTCTCGTTCTCGGGGGTGTTCAGGCAGTCGATGAAGGCGTAGATCCACACCGCCAGGAGCAGAACGGTCGGAAGAAGCCTGAGCATTGGGCAACGCCCCCTGGAAGCGTGTAGTGCGGCAGGTGCCGGTCCCTGTGCGGGCCCGTGGTCCCGGGGTGCCCGGCCGGAGGAGGCCCCGTGACACGCCCAGGGTAATCGGTGTCGGATACTTGCCCGTATGGCATACGACGATCTCCGCTCGCTGCTGCGGGCCCTGGAGCGCGACGGCGACCTCGTACGGATCAAGGCCGAGGTCGATCCCCACCTGGAGGTCGGGGAGATCGTCGACCGGGTCCAGAAGTCCGGCGGCCCGGCGCTGCTCTTCGAGAACGTCAGGGGCTCCGACATGCCGCTGGCGATGAACGTCTTCGGCACCGACCGCCGCATGCTCAAGTCGCTGGGCCTGTCCTCCTACGACGACATCAGCGAGAAGATCGGCGGACTGCTGCGGCCCGAGCTGCCGCAGGGCTTCGTCGGGATGCGCGAGGCGTTCGGCAAGCTCGGCTCGATGGCGCACGTGCCGCCGAGGAAGGTGAAGGAGGCGCCGGTCCAGGAGGTGGTCCTCACCGGCGACGACGTCGACCTGGAGAAGCTGCCCGCGCTGTTCACCTGGCCGAAGGACGGCGGCTCCTTCTTCAACCTGGGCCTGACCCACACCAAGGACCCCGAGACCGGCATCCGGAACCTGGGCCTGTACCGCCTCCAGCGGCACGACCGGCGCACCATCGGGATGCACTGGCAGATCCACAAGGACAGCCGCAACCACTACCAGACGGCCGCACGGCGCGGCGAGCGGCTGCCGGTCGCCATCGCCTTCGGCTGCCCGCCCGCCGTCACCTACGCCTCCACCGCGCCGCTGCCGGGCGACATCGACGAGTACCTGTTCGCCGGCTTCCTCCAGGGAAAGCGGGTGGAGATGGTGGACTGCAAGACCGTGCCGCTCCAGGTCCCCGCCCGCGCCGAGGTGGTGCTGGAGGGCTGGCTGGAACCGGGAAAGATGCTCCCCGAGGGGCCGTTCGGCGACCACACCGGCTTCTACACGCCGCAGGAGGACTTCCCGGCCCTGACCATCGACTGCGTGACGATGCGCAGACGGCCGGTCTTCCAGTCCATCGTCGTGGGCCGCCCGCCGACGGAGGACGGGCCGCTGGGCCGGGCGACGGAACGCTTCTTCCTTCCGCTGCTGAAGATCATCGTCCCGGACATCGTGGACTACCACCTCCCCGAGGCGGGCGGCTTCCACAACTGCGCGATCATCTCGATCGACAAGAAGTACCCCAAGCACGCGCAGAAGGTGATGTCCGCCATCTGGGGCGCGCACATGATGTCGCTGACCAAGCTGATCGTGGTGGTCGACTCCGACTGCGACGTCCACGACCTGCACGAGGTCGCCTGGCGAGCCCTGGGCAACACCGACTACGCCCGCGACCTCCTCCTCACCGAGGGGCCGGTGGACCACCTCGACCACGCCTCCTACCAGCAGTTCTGGGGCGGCAAGGCGGGCATCGACGCCACCGCCAAGTGGCCCGAGGAGGGCTACACGCGCGACGGGGGCTGGCCGGACATGGTCCTGTCCGACCCCGACACGGCCGAGAAGGTCAGCCGCCGCTGGCGGGAGTACGGGCTGTGAGCTCCGTCGCCGAGGGCGTCGCGGGTCCCCAGCCCGCCCGGCCCGCCGGGCGGGTCAGGGCGTTCCTGCGGCTGGTGATGATCGAGCACTCGGTCTTCGCGCTGCCCTTCGCCTACATCGCCTCGCTCACCGCGATGTTCCTGGACGACGGCTCCGTCCACTGGTGGGAGCTGCTCCTGGTCACCGTCGCGATGGTGGGGCTGCGGACCTTCGCGATGGCCGCCAACCGGATCATCGACCGGGAGATCGACGCCCGCAACCCGCGCACCGCGGGGCGCGAGCTGGTCACCGGGGCGCTGTCGGTGCGCACCGCGTGGGCCGGGGCGCTGGTCGCGCTCGCCGTCTTCCTGGGGGCCGCCGCGCTGCTGAACCCGCTGTGCCTGGCGCTCGCGCCCGTCGCCGTGGTTCCGATGGTGGTCTACCCGTACGGGAAGCGGTTCACCGACTTCCCGCACGCCATACTCGGGCTCGCGCAGGCCATGGGACCCGTGGGCGCCTGGATCGCGGTCACCGGCGCCTGGTCGTGGGAGGCGGTGGTCCTCGGGCTCGCGGTGGGCGTGTGGATCGGCGGCTTCGACCTGATCTTCGGCTGCCAGGACGTGGCCGCCGACCGGGCCCACGGGGTGCGGTCCGTCCCCGCGCGCTTCGGCATAGCGGCCGCGCTGTACGGGGCCCGCGGCTCCCATGTCGTCACCGTGGCGCTGCTGGCCTGGTACGGGGCGCTGACCGGGGCCGGCGCGCCGTACTGGGCGGGACTGGCGGTCGTGGTGGCGGCGTTCGTCTACGAGCACTCCATCGTGCGGCCCGGCGACCTGTCCCGGCTGAACCGGGCGTTCTTCACCGTCAACGGCTTCATCGGGATCGTGCTGTTCGCCTGCGCGCTGCTCGACCTGATGCTGCGCGGCCTGACGGTGTGACGGCGCGCGACCGCGGGGCGGCCGCCCCGCGGTCGCGCCGGTGCGGCCGCGGCGGGCCCGGCCGGGCGGGTCAGGGGATCTGCCGCCGGACCCGCGCGGCGGGCGCCGAGCGGCGGAACCAGAACGCCGCCAGCACCCCGCCGATCAGTCCGAACAGATGCCCCTGCCAGGAGACGCCCTGGGCGGTGGGCAGCACGCCCCACAGGATCGAGCCGTAGAGCAGGACGACCGTGATGCCCACGGTGATGTCGAGTGCGTCCCGGTCGACGAAGCCGCGCACCAGCAGATAGCCGAAGAGGCCGAAGACCACACCCGAGGCGCCCGCCGTCAGGGAGTTCTCCGGCGCGGTGAGCCAGACGCCGAGACCGCTGACGACGATGATCGTCAGACAGACGGCCAGGAACCGGCCTATCCCGCGCACGGCCGCCAGGAAGCCCAGCACCAGCAGCGGCAGGCTGTTGGCCGCCACGTGGTCCCAGCCGAAGTGCAGGAACGCCGCCGGCACCACATCGGCCAGCTCCTCCGTCTCGCGCGGCGAGATGCCGTACGGGTCGAGGGAGTTGCCGGTGGCCACGTCGACGGCCTCCAGCACCCACAGCAGGGCCACCCAGGACGCCATCAGCACACCCGCCGACATCGCCCTGGAGGCGCGTGAGGAGCGGGACGCCCCGGCCGCCGATCCGTACACCATCCGGTCTCTCCCGTTCGATACCGCTGTCGGTCCCGGCGCCCCCGGCGACACCGCCGGCGTCGCCGCCTTCCGGGCGCCGCCTTCCGCCTGCCCGTCCCGTCGCCGCGTACGTCCTGAGAACGTCACGGAACGTGTCGGGAGTTCCGGCCGGGGCGCCTCAGGGCCGGGGCGAACCCAGTTCCTCGTAGAGCACCGCGGCCATCACGTCCTGCGGGTCCAGCCACCTGGCGCCCCTGGGAGCCTTCACCGGTACCGCCGAACCGGGCGCGAACGACACGGTGAGCGGTATCTCCTCCACGTCCCCGGCACCCGTCTGTCCGGTGAACTGCGCCAGGTCCACCGTCATTCCCGACAGGACGCCGCCGCGCAGCGCCAGCTCCGCCGTGACCCGCCGGTCCGGCGCCCGCTCCAGCCAGGAGAACCCGATCCCGTCGAAACGCTCCTCCAGCGGGGCCAGCGCCGACGCGAGGCCGTCGGCGACCTCGCGGGCCGGGAGGGTCACCCTGACGCGCTCGGTGCCGTCCGCCCGGCCGGCCTCCCGCAGGACGGCGTGGTCCTCCAGCGCCCGGCGCACCGCGCCGATCACGTGGTGCTGGGCCCGGGCGCTCTGCAGGATGTCCACGCTGTTGGCCAGCCGCTGGGCGCGCTCGCCGTACTTGCCGCCCACCGCCCGCGCGAAGTGGTCGAACTCCTCGGGGTCCATCTGCACCCACCGGCCTTCGAGCATGTCCCGGGCCGCGGCGAGGGAGGGCGGCAGGGAGTCCGCGGAGCGGGCCAGCTCGGCCGCCCGCACCACCGTCTCGCGGCTCCGGTTCGTCTCGTGCGCCAGCCGCTTCCAGTCGGCGCGCACGTAGAAGTCGGCGCCGACCGACTTGTAGGCGGCCACGTCCCGGTTGCCGAAGTTCACGGCCGCGGCCGTGTCGAGCCGGTCCTTGTCGCCGAGGTCCTTCAGCGGCCTGTCCGAACCGAACACGAACGCCGTCTCCATCCGGGACAGCAGCAGCGCGTCGGTGCGGGAGACCGCCGGGCCCGCGCCCCGCTCGTGGCCGCGCCGCAGGAAGGCGTGTATCTCGTCGGCCGAGGCCTCGACACGCACGGTGGCCGACACCGTCTCCCACTCGCCGAGCCTCTCGACGGCCTGGCGGACCCTGGTCCCCGCGTCGGCCCTCCCGGGGGCCTGGCAGGCGGCGGAGGCGGCTATCAGGAGGGCGCAGCCGGCCGCCGCCAGGCGTATGCGCCCGTTGTGCCCGGTGCGGGAGGCGTGCGGGGTGCGCCCGGGGCGCTCGGCGGGAGTG
>NZ_JAKMAY010000100.1:0-18039 GCF_022015835.1 Streptomyces sp. ICN903
TTCCAGGGGGTCGGGGGGTAGGGGTGGTAGTTGGCGATCTTCTTGTCGCGGATCACCAGGTGGTGGGAGAGGACGCCGCGCACGGCCTCGTGGAAGCCCACGCCGATGCCCTCCTCGGGGACGTCGAAGTCCTGGAAGACCTTGGTGCGCCCGGCCCGCACCTCCTCCATCGCCTTGTCGACGAAGTGCAGGGCCATCGCGGCGGCGTAGGCGACGAAGTACATCCGCGCCCGGTTGCGCTCGATGGTGTTGGGGAAGGGCGGCGGGGTCCACTCCAGCCGCATCTCCGGCATGGCCGGGGTCTTCGGCAGGTCGATCTCGACGCTGCGCCCGGTGGAGCGGACGTACGGGGTGCGCACCTTCCCGGCCAGGGCGGTGGCCCACAGCCGGGCGATCGGGCCGCCGCCGGTGTCCAGGGCGAGGAAGTCGTTCGTCCGCCTGTCGTACCAGCGGGGGCTCATCACCCAGCTGTACTTGCCGCCGTCCAGGTCGCGCTTCTGGGGGGCGGGCAGGGTGGTCTGGTTCCACGGGTGGCGGGGATCGACCGGGTTGCCGAGCGGGTCCTTGTCGACGTAGGTCTCCTCGCCGATCCAGTCCTCGTAGTAGGAGCTGCCCAGCAGGATCCGCATGCCCAGGTTGATGTCGACCAGGTCGGTGGTGACCAGTTCGCCGTCCACGACGATGCCGGGGGTGACGAACATGGCGTTGCCCCACTCGTTCATCGTCCGGTAGTCGTAGTCGACCACGTCCGGGTCCTGGAAGGCGCCCCAGCAGCCCAGCAGCGTGCGGCGGCGGCCGACCTCCTCGTAGCCGGGCAGGGCCTCGTAGAAGAAGTCGAAGACGTCGTCGTTCATGGCGACGGCCCGCTTGACGAAGTCCATGCAGCGCATCAGCCGCACCAGGTAGTCGGTGAAGACCTGTGGGGTGGCCACGGTGCCGACGCCGCCGGGGTAGAGCGTGGAGGGGTGGACGTGCCGGCCCTCCATCAGGCAGCACATCTCGCGGGTGAGGCGGCTCATGGTGAGGGCTTCCTTGTAGGTGGCGCCCTCGAAGGGGTTGTAGGAGCGCATGATGTCGGCGATCGTGCGGTGGCCGTGCACGTCGCCGCGCGGGGCCGCGGTCCGCTCGGCGCGCTCCAGGACGGACGGGTTGGTCTCCTTGACCATGCGTTCGCAGTAGTCGACGAAGACCATGTTGTCCTGGAAGATCGTGTGGTCGAACATGTACTCGGCGGCCTCGCCGAGGTTGACGATCCACTCGCCCAGGGGCGGGGTCTTCACTCCGTACGCCATGTTCTGCGCGTAGATCGAGCACACCGCGTGGTTGTCGCCGCAGATGCCGCAGATGCGGCTGGTGATGAAGTGCGCGTCGCGGGGGTCCTTGCCCTTCATGAAGACGCTGTAGCCGCGGAAGATCGAGGACGTGCTCCGGCACTCGACGACCTCCCGGTTGGGGAAGTCGATCTTGGTGTAGATGCCCAGGTTGCCGATGATCCTGGTGATGGGGTCGAACGCCACCTCGGTGAGGGTGCGCTGCTCGACCGGGACGGTCTGGCTGGTCGTCACGGAGCGGTCCTTTCGAGCCTCTCGGGCGTTCTCGGCGTCCTCGGCGCCGGCGTGCGGTTCGTCGTCACCGGCCCGACCACCGGGGGTCGTAGCCGGAGGTCAGCTCGGCGCGGTTGTGGCGCCACCTGGGCTCCTTGTTCACCGTGCGGTTGGTGACGGCGCGCAGGGAGCGCACCAGCGGCCCGTAGGTCCGGCTCAGCAGCCCGGAGGAGACGCTGCCCCCGGGGGGCTCGTCCATGAAGGGCATGAACTTGTCGGGGAAGCCCGGCATGGTGCAGGCGATGCAGATGCCGCCGACGTTGGGGCAGCCGCCGATGCCGTCCATCCAGCCGCGCTTGGGGACGTTGCAGTTCACCACCGGGCCCCAGCAGCCGATCTTCACCTGGCACTTGGGGGAGTTGTAGTCCAGCGCGAAGTCGCCCTGCTCGTAGTAGGCCGCCCGGTCGCAGCCCTCGTGGACGGTCTTGCCGAACAGCCAGGTCGGCCGCAGCTGGTCGTCCAGCGGGATCGGCGGCGCGAGCCCTGCCGCCTGGTGCAGGACCCACAGCAGGGTCTCCATGAAGTTGTCCGGCTGCACCGGGCAGCCGGGCACGTTGACGATCGGCAGCCCGCCCGCGGAGCGGAAGTCCCAGCCCAGGTAGTCGGCCAGTCCCATGCAGCCGGTCGGGTTGCCCGCCATGGCGTGGATGCCGCCGTAGGTGGCGCAGGTGCCGATGGCCACCACCGCGTACGCCTTGTGCGCCAGGCGGTCGATCCACTGGTTGAGGGTGATCGGCTCACCGGTGTCGGGGTCGTTGCCCATCGACGTCCAGTAGCCGTCCCCGTTGATGTTCTCGTTGGGGATGGAACCCTCGACCACCAGGACGAACGGTCCCAGTTCGTCCTCGGCGGCCCGGTGGAAGGCGCGGGTGAAGTCCTCGCCGGTCTCGTAGGCCAGCACCTTGTTGTGCAGGTGGACCTTGGGGATGCCGGGAATCGCCCCGAGGACGACGTCCTCCAGGCTCGGCAGTGTCGCGGCGGTGACCGAGACCGTGTCGCCGTCGCAGCTCATGCCCTCGGAGGTCCACAGGATGTGGACCTCGTCGACGCCGCCGGGGGCCAGCGTGTCGGTGCTCATGGAGCCTTCCTTCCCTGCGGGTGGCGGGGACCGGGGTCCGGGCCCGGGGCGAGCGGCGAGCCGTGTGCCCCGGGCCGCCGACCGCTTCACGGATCGTGACATTTCCAGCAAACCCCCACAACTCAAACGTGCCGCGACGGGAAGCGCCTCCTTCCGGACGCGCCCGCGCGTCCGGGGTGGGGACCGCCGTGGACGGATACCGCCGCGGCGCCTGGGCTGTACGGGGGAACTCGCCCGGAACCCGGACCGGCGGCCCCCGGGGAAGCCGGAGCGGATGGCTAGCGTGACCCCCCATGCACGAGCTGTCGATCGCCGCCGCCGTGGTGGAGAGCGCGCAGGACACCGCCCGCCGCCACGGCGCCTCCTCGGTGGAGGCGGTGCGCCTGCGCGTGGGCGAACTGTCCGGCGTGGTCGCCGACGCGCTGCGGTTCTCCTTCGAGGTCGTCACCGAGGGCACGGAGCTGGCCGGCGCCGAACTCGTCATCGAGGACGTCCCCGCCCGCGCCCGCTGCACGGCCTGCGCGCTGGAGTTCGCCCCCGGAGTCCCGCTGCGGCTGTGGTGCCCGGAGTGCGGGGAGGGCGCGACGGAAGTGGTCGCCGGACGGGAACTGGAGATCGTCGACGTCACGCTCCCGCCGGCCGGCGCGTCCTGCGACGGCGGCTCGGCCCCACAGGGGGAACGACAGGGAGGAATCGTCTGATGTGCCGGGTCGTGGACGTGCGGCAGGCCGTACTGGCCAGTAACGACACACTGGCGGCCGGACTGCGCCGCGAGCTGGACGGCCGGGGGATCACGGCCGTCAACCTGCTGTCCAGCCCGGGCAGCGGCAAGACCGCCCTGCTGGAGCTCCTCCTGGCCCGCGCCGCCGGACGCGGCGTGCCGGCGGCGGCACTGACCGCCGACCTGGCCACCGAGAACGACGCACGGCGGCTGGCCAGGTCCGGCGCGCCGGTCAAGCAGGTCCTCACCGGCGGGCTGTGCCACCTGGAGGCCGCCCAGATGCGCGGCCATCTGGAGGGCTGGCCGCCCGAGGGCACCCGGGCGCTCCTCGTGGAGAACGTGGGGAACCTGGTCTGCCCCGCCGCCTACGACCTGGGCGAGAGGCTGCGGGTGGTGCTGATGTCGGTCACCGAGGGCGAGGACAAGCCGGTGAAGTACCCCACCGCCTTCGGTCTGGCGAACCTGGTCGTGCTGAGCAAGACCGACCTCGGCGAGGCCGCCGGATTCGACGGCGACACCTTCGCCGAGAGCGTGGAGCGGGTCAACCCCGGGGTCGAGGTGCTGCACACCTCCGCCCGCACCGGACAGGGCGTCGACGCGCTCCTGGACAGGGTGCTGGCCGTGTGCGAGGGCGCCCGCCCCCACCGGCCCCCGCTCGCCGGACGGCACCTGCGCGAACACCGCCACGAGCACGGTCATGAGCAGGGCCGCGAGGACGTCCACGAGCACCCGCGGGAGCACCCCCGCGACCACGAGCACCCGCACGCGCACCCCGGCGGGCCGGGCGCGCTGCCCGGCGCCGGCCTGTCCGCACGGTAGCGGCGGGCAGGGACGGGCGGAGAGGAGCGCCATGACGGCCACCGTCGAGGGCCGGCCGGGGCCGGACGCCGGGGCGGACCGCGTACGGCGGCGTCTGACCGTGCGCGGCACCGTGCAGGGAGTGGGCTTCCGTCCCTTCGTCCACGCACTGGCCTCGCGGCTGGGACTGTCGGGCCACGCGCTGAACAACGCCGGCGGGGTGGTCGCGGAGGTCGAGGGCGCGCCCGCGGCGGTGGAGGCGTTCTGCCGGGGGCTGGCGGAGCAGGCGCCGCCCCTGGCGGTCGTCTCCTCGGTGGCGGTCGAGGAGATCCCGCCACTGGAGGCCGGACCGGATACGGGCCCGGACGGCGCGGGGTTCGTCATCCGCCCCTCCGAGCGGGGCGGGGGCCGCACCCTGATCCCGCCCGACACCGCCACCTGCGACGACTGCCTGCGGGAGCTGGCGGACCCGGCCGACCGCCGCCACCGGCACCCGTTCGTCACCTGCACCCACTGCGGCCCGCGGTTCACCATCGCCACCGCGCTGCCCTACGACCGCGCGGCCACGACCATGGCCGCCTTCCCCCTGTGCCCGGACTGCGCACGGGAGTACGCCGACCCCGCCGACCGCCGCTTCCACGCCCAGCCGGTCGCCTGCCACGACTGCGGCCCCCGGCTGAGGCTCACCCGTGCCCGCGGCGCGGTCGCGGGCACGGGCGCGGCCACGGGCGAGGAGGCGCTGGCCGGGGCCCGCCGGCTGCTGGCCGAGGGCGCGGTCGTGGCGGTCAAGGGCATCGGCGGCTACCACCTGGCCTGCGACGCGACGAATCCCGCCGCCGTCACCGCCCTGCGCGAGCGCAAGGCCCGGGGCGCCAGGCCCTTCGCGGTGATGTGCCGCGACGCGCGGGCCGCCGCCCGGCTCGGCCGCGTCGGCCCCGCCGAACACCGGGCGCTGACCGGGCGGCCGCGCCCCATCGTGCTGCTGCGCCGCCACCGGCCCGGCGAACGGGGGGACGGCCCGCTGGCGGACGGAGTCTGCCCGGGCAGCCCGGACGTGGGGGTGTTGCTGCCCTACACCCCGCTGCACCGGCTGCTGTTCGGTCTGCCCGGCGACCCGCCCGGCCCCGAGGTGCTGGTGATGACCAGCGGCAACCGGTCGGGCGAGCCCATCGTGACCGACGACCGCGAGGCCCTGACCCGGCTTGCGGGACTGGCCGACGCCTGGCTGTGGCACGACAGGCCCATCGCGGCGCCCTGCGACGACTCGGTGGTGCGTGTGCGCGCGGACGGGAGCGAGGTCGTCCTGCGCCGCTCGCGCGGCCATGTTCCCGCCCCCATCGCACTTCCCGTGCCGGTGGAGCCCTCCCTGGCCGCCGGCGCGGACCTGAAGAACGCGATCTGCCTCGCCGAGGGGCGCTCCGCCTGGTTCTCGCCCCACATCGGGGACCTGGACGACCTGTCCGCCCTGCGCGCGCTGGACGGCGCGCGGGAACGCCTGCGCGTGCTGACCGGCGTCGAGCCCCGGCTGCTGGCCGCCGACCGCCACCCCGGCTACCGCTCGACACGGTGGGCCCGCGACCGCGCCGGAGGCAGGCCCCTGCGCCGGGTGCAGCACCACCACGCGCACATCGCCTCGGCCATGGCCGAGAACGGGCTGGACGGCGGCGTCCCGGTCATCGGCGTCGCCTTCGACGGCACCGGCTACGGCGACGACGGGGCCGTGTGGGGCGGAGAGGTGCTGCTCGCCGGCTACGGCGGCTACCGGCGACTGGCGCACCTGGCGTACGTACCCCTGCCCGGCGGCGACGCCGGGGTGGGCAACCCCTGCCGCATGGCGCTGTCCCATCTGCGCTCCGCCAGGATCCCCTGGGATCCGGACCTGCCGTGCGCCGCCGCCTGCACGCCGGAGGAACGGAGCCTCCTGGAAAGGCAGTTGGAGCGCTCGCTGGCCTGTGTGCCCACCTCCAGCATGGGGCGGCTGTTCGACGCGGTCTCCTCGCTGGCCGGGGTGTGCCACCGGGCCGGGTACGAGGGGCAGGCCGCCGTCGAACTGGAGGCCGCCGCCGCGGCGGCGTGGCAGGAGGACGGGCCCGGGTACGCCTTCGCCCTGCGCCGGCCGGCCCCGGACGGCACGGGCGCGATGGTGCTCGACCCCGCACCCGTACTGCGCGAGGCCGTCAGCGACCTGCGCTCCGGCGCCCCCACCCCGGTCGTCGCCGCGCGGTTCCACCGGGCCGTGGCCGGGGCGGTGGAGGAGATCTGCCGGTGGGCGCGCCGGGACACCGAGGCGGCCACCGTCGCCCTGTCCGGCGGGGTGTTCGCCAACGCGCTGCTGGACGAGGAGTGCGAACGGCGGCTGCGCACCGCCGGCTTCACGGTGCTGCGCCACCACCGCGTGCCGCCCGGCGACGGAGGCCTCGCCCTCGGCCAGCTGCTCGTGGCGGCGCGCGCCGGGGCTCCCTGACGGGCCCCGGCGAAACCTCACGACCCATCAGTGAACTCACCGGCGACGGACGGAGAACGCACATGTGCCTGGCGGTGCCCGGCAGGGTGACCGGAATCGAGGAACGGGACGGCACGCGCATGGCGCGCGTCGACTTCGGCGGAGTGGTCAAGGACGTGTGCCTGGCCTACCTGCCCGACGTGGAGGCCGGCGAGTACGTGATCGTCCACGTCGGCTTCGCGCTGCAGCGGCTGGACGAGGAGTCGGCCAGGGCGTCGCTGGAGCTGTTCGAACAACTGGGCCTGCTGGACGAGGAGTTCGGCGACGCATGGGAACGGGCGGCAGCCGAGGCCGGGCAGGACCGGCCCAAGGCCGCCCCGGCGGAGACGGCCGGCCCGCGCACGGAGCGGCCGGCCGCGGCGAAGGAGGTCACCAGGTGAAGTACATCGAGGAGTTCAACGACCCGGAGCTGGCGAAGCGGCTGCTGGAGGACATCCACGCCACCGCCACCCGCCCCTGGACCATGATGGAGGTCTGCGGAGGCCAGACCCACTCGATCATCCGGCACGGCATCGACCAGCTGCTGCCCGGGCACATCGAGCTCATCCACGGCCCCGGCTGCCCGGTGTGCGTCACCCCCCTGGAGATGATCGACAAGGCGCTGGAGATCGCCTCCCGTCCCGGGGTCGTCTTCTGCTCCTTCGGCGACATGCTCCGCGTCCCCGGCACCGACCGCGACCTGTTCCGGATCAAGAGCGCCGGCGGGGACGTACGGGTGGTGTACTCACCGCTGGACGCGCTGGAGATCGCGCAGCGCAACCCCGACCGCGAGGTGGTCTTCTTCGGCGTCGGATTCGAGACCACCGCGCCGGCCAACGCGATGACCGTCCACGAGGCGCGGCGGCGCGGCATCCGCAACTACAGCATGCTGATCTCGCACGTGCGCGTGCCGCCCGCCATCGAGGCGATCATGCGGGCACCGCACTGCCGGGTCCAGGCGTTCCTGGCCGCCGGCCACGTGTGCAGCGTGATGGGGACGGCCGAGTACCCGGCGCTGGCCGACCGCTTCGGCGTGCCCATCGTGGTCACCGGTTTCGAACCGCTGGACATCCTCGAAGGCGTGCGCCGCACCGTCCGCCAGCTCGAGAGCGGCGAGCACCGGGTGGAGAACGCCTACCCCCGGGCGGTGCGGGAGGAGGGCAACCCCGCCGCGCGGCGGATGCTGGAGGAGGTCTTCGAGGTCACCGACCGCGCCTGGCGGGGCATCGGGATGATCCCGGCCAGCGGCTGGCGGCTGTCGAAGGCGTTCCGCGAGTACGACGCCGAGCACCGCTTCGAGGTCGGCGGCATCACGACGCGCGAGTCCGGGGTCTGCCGCAGCGGCGAGGTGCTCCAGGGGCTGATCAAACCCAACGAGTGCGAGGCCTTCGGCACCACCTGCACCCCCCGCAACCCGCTGGGCGCCACCATGGTCTCCAGCGAGGGCGCCTGCGCCGCCTACCACCTCTACCGGCGCCTGGGCGGCCCGGCGCGCGGCACCGAGCCGGTGAGGGAGGCGACCTCCGTTGGCTGACACCACCAGCGGCAGCGGCACCACCGGCACCACCGGCACCACCGGCACGACCGCCGAACCCGTGGACCCCGCCGAGTGGACCTGCCCGGCCCCGCTGCGCGACCATCCGGTGGTCGTCATGGGTCACGGCGGCGGCGGGGCCCTCTCCGCCGAACTGGTGGAGCACCTCTTCGTCCCCGCCTACGGCAACGAGACGCTGGCCGGGCTCGCCGACTCGGCCGCGCTGTCGCTGGGCGGCGCGCGCCTGGCGTTCTCCACCGACTCCTACGTGGTGCGCCCGCTGTTCTTCCCCGGTGGCTGCATCGGCGACCTGGCCGTCAACGGCACCGTCAACGACCTGGCCATGAGCGGCGCGCGGGCCGCGTACCTGTCGTGCGCCTTCATCATCGAGGAGGGCACCGAGCTGTCGGTGGTCCGGCGGGTCGCCCAGGCGGTCGGCACGGCCGCCGCGGCGGCCGGCGTCACCGTCGCCACCGGCGACACCAAGGTGGTCGACGCCGGGCACGGCGACGGGATCTTCGTCAACACCGCCGGCATCGGACTGATCCCCGAAGGCGTCGACATCCGCCCGCAGCGGGCCGAACCCGGCGATGTGGTGATCGTCAGTGGGCCGATCGGGATGCACGGGGTGGCCATCATGAGCGTCCGCGAGGGGCTGGAGTTCGGGGTGGAGGTGTCCAGCGACACCGCGCCCCTGGGCGGCCTGGTGCAGGCGATGCTCGCGGCCGCCCCGGACCTCCACGCGCTGCGCGACCCCACCCGCGGCGGGCTGGGCACGGCGCTGAACGAGATCGCGGCGGCGTCCGGCGCCGGCGTCGTGCTGAACGAGCGGGACCTGCCCGTTCCGGAGGCCGTGTCGGCCGCCTGCGGTTTCCTGGGGCTGGACCCGCTGTACGTGGCCAACGAGGGCCGTCTGGTGGCCTTCGTCCCGCGCGGGCGGGCCGACGCCGTACTCGCCGCGATGCGGGCGCACCCCCAGGGCGCCGGGGCCGCGGTCGTCGGGGAGTGCGTGGCGGACCACCCGGGCATGGTCGTGGCCCGCACCGGATTCGGCGGCACCCGTGTGGTGGACCTGCCGCTGGGCGAGCAGCTGCCCCGCATCTGCTGAGCCGGCGCCCCCTCCCGGCCGGCACACCGGCCGTGACGGGGCCGGTGCCCCGGCCGGCGGACGTCACCCGGGGCGGTGCTCGGCGGGTCGACCGGGTGTGCGGGCGCGCGGTGTCTACCGTCGCGGTATGCCCCTCATCCGGATCGAGCGCCGCACCCGCCTTCCGGCCGAAGAGGCGTGGCGCCGGCTGACCACCTGGGAGAACCACGCCCGCCACGTCCCGTTCACCGCGATCACGGTCACCACCGCGCCGCCCACCGGCGTCGGCACGCGCTTCACGGCGCGTACGGGCACCGGGCGCGCCGGGTTCGACGACCCCATGGAGGTCGTGCACTGGGAGCCGCCCACCGCAGACCGTCCCGGCCGCTGCCGTGTGGAGAAGCGGGGGAGGGTCGTGCTCGGCTGGGCCGAGGCGGAGGTGGTTCCCATCGGCGGGGGATCAGTGGCCGTCTGGCGCGAGGAGGTGCGGGTGCGGGGACTGCCGCGTCTGCTGGACCCGCCGACGGCCTGGGCGGCCCGGCTGCTGTTCGGCAGGGTGGTCACGGGATTGCTGAAGGCCCCGTAGCCGTCCCCCCCGCCCCGTCCCGGTCGGTCGGCGGGCGGGCCCACCGGGGCGAGGCGGTTCACACCTTCCGTACGGCCACGCCGGCCGCGGCCAGCGCGCCCGTCTCCTCCCCGGGGGCGCCCTCCTCCGTCACCACCGCGTCGAGAGCCGAGGCCGGCGCGACGAAGGCGAGGGCGGTGCGGGAGAACTTGGCCGCGTCGGCGACCGCGACCACCCGGCGGGCCGAGGCGATCGCGGCGCGTTTGACGGCGGCGTCGGCCAGGTCGTACGCGGTCAGCCCGTCCGCCGCGTTCAGTCCGCAGCAGCCGATGACGGCGGTGTCGAAGCGCAGCGCGGCCAGGGACGCCTCGGCCAGCGGTCCGGTCAGCGCCAGCTCGCCCGGGCGCGGCTCCCCGCCGGGCAGCAGCAGCTTCAGCCGGGGGGCGCCGGTGAGGGCGTTGGCGGCGTGCAGGGACAGCGGCATGACGGTCAGCCTGCGGTCGGCCAGGGCGCGGGCCACCTCCAGGCAGGTCGTACCGCTGTCGAGGACGACCGACTCGCCGTCGGCGATCAGGGAGGCCGCCTCGGCGCCGATCCGCCGCTTGGCGTCCGGCCTCTCCAGCTCCCGCAGCCCGAACGGGGGCTCCTCGCCGCGCAGCAGCAGGCTGCTGGCCCCGCCGCGGTAGCGCTCCAGGACCCCCTGGTCGGCCAGGACCTCCAGATCGCGCCGGATGGTCATCTCCGAGGCGCCGGTGAGCCCGGCCAGCTCCGCCACGCTCAACTGCCCGGCCTCACGCACGGCCTCGGTGATCAGTCTCAGTCGTTCCGCGCTCGCCACGCCATGAATTGAACATGAAGCTTGTGTGTAATTCAATCTATCGAACAGCGATCTCGTTTGTTAAGTTCTGGAACATGGAGAGAAAGCTGCGGCTCGCACGGCTGGCCACCTTCGCCTACTTCGGCCTCAACGGCTTCCTGATGGGCATGTGGGTCGTCCACATCCCGGTGGTGGAGGACCGCGCGGGGATCAGCCACGCCGTCCTGGGCTGGCTGCTGCTCCTGCTCGGCGGCGGAGCCTTCGCGGGCATGCGGCTGACCGGCCCGCTGGCCGACCGTTTCGGCGCCCGCGCGGTGGTGCCGGTGAGCGCGGTGCTGTGCAGCGCGTCCCTGGTGCTGCCCGGCCTGGCCGAAGGGGCCTGGACACTGGGCGCGGCCCTGCTGGTGTTCGGCTTCGGCAACGGCTGTCTGGACGTCGCCATGAACACCCACGCCGTCCAGGTGGAGCGCGGCTACCGGCGTCCCGTCATGTCCGCCTTCCACGCGGTGTTCTCCGTCGGAGGGGTGCTCGCGGCCCTGGTCGGAGCCCGCACCCTCAGCTGGGACTGGAGCGCCGCCGCGACCCTCGCCGGGATGGGTGCGGCCGGGCTCCTGTTCGCCGTCCTGGCCGCTCCCGCGCTGCTGCGCCCCGAGCCCGCGGGGCCGGGAGGCCCGGCCGCGGAGGAGCGGAAGGCGGCCGCCGGGGCGCGGCGCGGAACGCCCGCACGGATCTGGGCGCTGGCCGCCCTCGCGCTGATGCTGATGCTCGCGGAGGGCGTCGCCAACGACTGGAGCGTGCTCGCCCTGCAGGACGTCCTGGGCGCGCCCGCCGCCACGGCGGCCCTCGCCTACGGGGCCTTCGCCACCGCCATGACCGTCGGACGCCTGCTCACCGACCGGGTGGCCGCGCGGTTCGGTCCGGTCGCGATCGTCCGCTACGGCGCTCTCCTGGCCGCGCTCGGCCTGTCGGCGGTGGTGGTCTCACCCTGGATTCCCCTGGCCCTGGCAGGCTGGACGGTCTTCGGCCTGGGGCTGTCCGGCTGCGTTCCCCAGCTCTTCAGCGCCGCGGGCCACGCCGACCCGGACGCCGCCGGGGCCAACGTCTCACGGGTGGCGGGGCTCGGTTACCTCGGAATGCTCGCCGGACCTGCCGTGATCGGACCGCTCACCCATCTCGTACCGCTGAACGTCGCCTTCCTGCTGCCCGTGGCCCTGTGCGCCGTGGCGGCCGGGGCCGCCGGGATCCTGCGGGCCGAGCCCCGGGCCGCCACCGGGGTGGGGAAGCCCGCCGGAGGGCGGGCGGAGGTATCCGAGGCCGCCAAGGCGGCCGACTGACGAGCCGGTGCGTGCGCCGCCGGGCCCGCGGCGCCCGGAAGCCACCGGGCGATCCGGCCGGCTCCCGGGAGGGGATCGCCGTGCACCGGCAACCCGCGTCCTCCCGCACGCCTGCGAGGTGAGGGGCGATACGGCGGCCGGGCGGCGTCAGCCGTCCTTGAGAGGGTCGTGTCCCCAGTTCATCAGGGAGTGCCGCCAGGTGGTGTCGGTGACGTCGCCCGACGGCCGCTGGGCCAGGTGCCGCCTGATGTAGCCGTTGACCTTGCGCATGTGGGCCACGTCCTCGTCGCTGAGATCTGACTTCGGCGTCCGCAGCAGCTCGACGATGCGGCGGCCGGAGGCGTGGCCGGTGCTCTCCCCGCCGCCCGGATGCTGCCCGGCGGCCTTGGACTCCTCCCGTTCCAGCCAGTCCTGGAGCTGCTTGGGTGTGAGGTTGACCAGCTTCCCGAACTCGGAGACGGTCCCGTCGCGGTCCTCGCGGTGCTCAGCCATCCCCGGACTCCTTCTCGCGGAGGGCGTCGGGGCGGTGGACCGCCCGGCCGCCGGACTTCTCGCTGCGGACCTGGTACTGGGGATCGTCGGGGGACGCGTCCACGGTGCGCCCGCCGGCCTCGGTACGGGAGGTGATCTCCTTCTCGACCCTGCCGACGGCCTCGCTCCCGTGGCTCTTCCAGGAGACCTCGTCTCCCTTGCGGAACTTCCTGTCCTTCTTCTTCGTCATCTTCCCCTCCCGCGGGGAGTGGACGGATGAAAAGCCCCGTTCATCCTCATCGTATCGGTATGACCGTGTCCCACCACCGCGAAGCCGCGGGCGGCGGTGAGGGCCGGCGGCTCCGCCGCGGGGCCGTGCTCAGCGCGGCCGCCCGCGCCGGCGGCTTCCCGTCCCCGCCCGTCCGGTGCCGTTCCGCCCGCGCTCCCCGGGAAGCGGGCCGGGCGGCCGAGTGGCCGCCAGCTCGCGGTAGAGGGCGTCGCGGGCCAGCAGTTCGTCATGGGTGCCCACCGCCCTGACCCTTCCCTCCTCCATGACCACGATCCGGTCGGCCGCGGTCACGGTGGACAGCCGGTGGGCCACCACCAGCACGGTCGTGCTCCGGGCGGCGTCGGCGACGGTGTCCCGCAGAGCGGCCTCGTTGGCCGCGTCGAGCTGGGAGGTGGCCTCGTCCAGGAGGAGGAGCCTGGGGGAGCGCAGCAGGGCGCGAGCGACGGCGATGCGCTGCCGTTCGCCTCCCGAGAGCCGGTCGCCCCGATGGCCGACGGGGGTGTCCAGCCCCTGCGGCAGCCGGGCCACCAGGGACTCCAGCCGGGTGCGGCGCAGCACGTCGTCCAGGTCCCGTCCACCGGTCGGCGGGACGCCGAACAGCAGGTTGTCGCGGAGGGTGCCGGACAGGACGGGGCAGTCCTGCTCGACGTATCCGATGGCGGCCCGCAGGTCGGCCAGCGGCCAGTCCCGCACATCCCGGCCGTCGAGCAGAACGCACCCGGAGTCCGGCTCGTGGAAGCGCTCGACCAGGGAGAAGACGGTGGTCTTGCCCGCGCCCGAGGGTCCGACGAGGGCCGTCACCCCCCGCGCCGGGACGGTGAAGCTTACCCCGCGGTGCACGGGCGGCAGACCGGCCCGGTAGGAGAAGCGGACTGTGTCGAAGACCAGCGAGGCCGGCCCCGGACGATCCGTTCCGGCGAGCGCGGGCGCGGGCGCGGGGGACGGGGCGGATCCGGCGCCGGCGTGCTCGGCGGGCAGCGACTCCGCCTCCAGCACGCGCAGGGCCGCGGCCGAACCCGCCTGGAACCGGCCCACGACGTCGACGAGCTGGTGCACGCGCGGCCCCAGTGAGAAGAGGTAGAGCAGGAAGGCCACGAGCGTGGAGACGTCCGCGGCCCCCGAGGCCACCCGTGCGCCACCCACCCCCAGCACCGCCAGGAACGCCACCTGCACGGCCACGCCTCCGGCCGTCGCGGAGACGGCCTCCCAGCCTGCGGCGCGGACGCCGGCCCGGCGGGCGCCGTCGGCCGCCTCGTGTAGACGGGCGGTCTCCATCGGCTCCGCGCCGGCCGCCTTGACGGTGCGGAAGGCGCCCAGCGCGCGTTCGAGGGCGGAGCCCATGACGCCGACCGCCTCCTGCGCCTGCCGGACCGCCCGGCCGATCCTCGGCGCGACCGCCGCCACCGCGCCGGCGACGAGCGCGAGCGCGCCGAGGGTGACGCCCAGCAGCACCGCGTCCAGCAGGCCCATCAGGACGACGGTCGCCAGGAGGGTCAGTGAGCCGACCACCGCCGAGGCCACCGACTGGACGGCGGTCTGCCGCAGGACGGTGGTGTCGGAGGTGGCGCGGGCGATCAGATCACCGGGCTCGGCGTGCTCCACCGCCGGTACCCGCAGCCGCAGCAGGTGCGCGGTGAGAGACCGCCGGACGGTGTGGACCACGGCCTCCCCGGTCCGCTCCAGGACGTACTGCCCGGCGGCGGCCAGAAGCGCGCCCGCCAGTACCAGCACGCCGAGCAGCAGTACCCAGCCGGCCGCCGCGCGCCCGTCGCCCAGCTCGTCCACCAGCCGTTTGGCCGCCAGCGGCTGGGCCAGGGAGAGCAGGCCGCCGAGCAGGCCGAGCAGCGTGCCCGCGAGGATGCCGTTCCGGTGCGGGCGGAGCCGTCCGGTGAGCGCGCGGCGGCCGGAGGGGCCCTTGCCGGGGTGGCCGGTGAGCCACCGGGACCGGGCTGTGCCGGGGCCCTCGTCCCCCTCCGGTCCTCCGCCGCGTACGGTGCCCGCCGCGGACGGGCGCGCGACCCGCGAGGTCAACGGCCTCACCCCACGGTGAAGAAGCGCTGGAAATACCCGGCCGGGCAGCCCTCGCCCACGAGAACCCCCTCGGCCTCCACCCAGGCGTGCGCCGCGAAGGGCGGGCTGGTGCGCACTCCCACGCACCACACGGGCCATCGGCCGCGCATACGGCACAGCAGTACGGTGGCCAGCGAGCGCGGCAGGCAGCCGCGCTGCCCGCCGCAGGCCAGGCTCACCGCGACCACCGTCTCCCGGGCCTTCGCCGCCTCCGCCTCGGTCGCCGGACGGGCGCCGCGCCGCAGCAGGGTGAGGACGGTTCGTATGCGGCCCGGCGGCAGCACGGCCAGCAGATGGGCGCACCCCACGGCGAAACGCGCGGCCAGACGGTGTGCCGGGGGTACGGAGCGGGGATCGTACGGAACCGCTTCGGGGGTCGACACCTTCTCCTCCTCTCCTCCTCCTCCGGGCCGCTCAGTCCGCGACGAGTCGCGCGTCGCGCAGCTGGCCGAGAATGCGGGCCACGTCCTCCTCGGCCTCCTCCAGGGCCACGTCGTACTCGCCGGTGAGAGCCGTCGCCGCCTGCCGGGCGGAGCGGCCCTCCAGCAGGGCCCGCAGCACGGAGGCCGCGGTGGGGTTGAGGGTCCAGTACTCGCCGCTCCGCTGGTCGAGCAGCGCCGTCCCGTACTCGGTGTCGGTCATCAGCACACCGGAGCGCAGGGTGAGTGCCATGGTGGCCTTCCTTCCGTTCGGTCCGCCGCAGGCGGTCGGGATGGTGGGTCAGGGGGCCGTCCGCGAGGGGACGGCGGCGTTCTCGCGGGAGCGCAGCCACACCTCGCAGGCGACGGTCGGCTGCAGCAATTCGCTGCCCAGCTCCGCCGACACCGGGCGTTCGCACCACCGGCGCAGTGCGGAGGCGTCGATCAGGCCCAGCCGTTCCAGACGGGAGTCCTCGAACAGGGCCAGCAGCCGTTCGCGGTGGCGGCGCAGGCCGAGTTCCGCCTCCATCCCGGCATTGGCCTTGGTGGCCCGTGTACGGCTCTCCTCGGGCACGATGCCGCGCATGGCCTCCACGATCAGCGGCTTGTAGCGGAAGGGGGTGATCCGCTCCTGTGGGCGTACGGCCAGGCAGGTCTCGACGACCCGGTCGTCGTAGTAGGGCGCCTCGCAGGCGATCCCCAGCGGCGCGGCCATCTGGTCGACGTGCCGGGCGAAACGCGAGGTGAGGTCCATGGTGGCCAGTTCCCGGTGGGGCCCGTGGCCCTGCCCCGGAACCAGCGGCTCCACGGTGGCGGCTTCGGCCAGGACGCGCTCACGCACCGCGTGGGCGGCCTCGGGCGTCGTCCACGGCGGCAGCCGGGGCGGAACGCACCACTCCAGCAGCGGCTCCCGCTCCCGCGACTGCGGCCGCAGCAGGTCCTCCCCGACCCCCTTCAGCCAGGAGGAGTAGTCCCGCCGGTCGAGGAGCTGGCGCAGCACCTCCCGCCGGGACCACCCGTACTTGGCGGTGAAGCCCCGCAGGCTCCGCAGAGCGGTCCGCGGATGCGTGCGGACCATCGTGTGCAGGTGCGCGGCGCAGCCCATCAGAAGCTCGTCGCCGCCCATGCCGGTCAAATGCAGGGTGGAGCCCCGCTGCGCGGCCAGCTCCAGAAGGCTCATGCGGCGCCGGTGGTCGACGGCCATCAGGCAGGGGGCGTCGAGGCGGTCGTCGAAGGTGTCCAGACCGTCGTAGGTCAGGGGTATCCGCTCGGCCGGGACCAGATGGTGCTCCACGTTCCCCAGGGCCGCCACCGTACGGCGGGCCCAGTGCGCGTCGTCGCCGAGCGGGTCGTGGGTCTGCGCGGTGTAGGCGACCACCCGGGCCGTTCCGCGGGCGGCCGCGCAGCACACCGCGGTCGAGTCCAGGCCGCCGAGGTCCGCCGTCACCAGGGAGCGGCCCCGGGTGCGTACGCCGACGGCGGCGGTCAGCGCCTCCGCCAGCGCCTCGGCGCTTCTCGCCAGGGGCACGGAGGGCTCCGGCGCGCTCCACCGGCGGAACCGCCGCGTGCCCCCTTCCGGGGGGAGGCACAGCCAGTGGTCGCCGGGCAGGCGCTCCACCCCGTCCCACACGGGCTGCCCCGACAGGGGGTGCAGCAGACCCAGGGTCAGCAGGTGGAGGGCCAGGCGCCGTTCGTCCAGACTCCTGCCCGCGAGCTCCGCCACCACGTCCGCGCGGTCGCCCGCCACCGTCACCGGACCGGCGCCGGCGTGGAAGACGCGCCGGACCCCCACCACCGGGCCCTGCACCCGTACTTGGCCGCCGGCGCTCGCGACGAGGTGGAAGCCACCGGGCCACGCCGCGGCGAACCGGTCGAGCGAGGCCAGGCAGCCGCGTGCCGCCGCGGCGGCACGCGCGGCCTCCTCGGCGGTGACCAGATGCTCGCCGAGCACCGCCACCCGCGCGTCGCCGCAGTCCCCCAGTGTCAGCGCCTCCTGCGCCCAGCGGCCCAGGATCCAGGGGCGGCCGGAGGGGTGAGACACCTCCCGGGAGGCGTGCGCGCGGGCCCGTGCGCCGATCCCGGCGGCCGCTTCGGTGTCGGGGAGGACGACGAACCACGCGGACGCGGGGGGTGGGGAGAAGGAGCCGCCCATGGACGTACACACCTTTCGGTCACGGGACCTGAAGACGGGCGAGCCGGGTGGCAGCCGCTGCCACCCGGCCGTCCGGCCGGCGGGGAGGGCCGGCCGGTGCTCCGCACCCGTGCCGGGTGCGGAGCCGTTGGGCGGGAGCCGTGTCAGAGCAGGTTCTTGCCGCCCAGCAGGTCCGGAGCGGCCCTGCCGGCGAGCCCGGTCGTCCTGCGGAAGCCGCCGGCCCTGGCGAGGGTGGGACGCACGTAAGCGCGCATGATCGTTTCCTTTCGGTTGTGGTGTGGTGTGGTGCGGTGCGCACGCGGGTGTTCCGCGCGGGCTTCGAGACCGGCCGGAGCGGGAGGCGCCGGCGTCCCGGAAGGACGGCGGCCTGTCCGCCCGCCCGTGCGCGGCCGGCCGTTGTGAATCCCTCGAAGCCGAACACCACGCTAGAAATGCGAGGACACCACCACAACAGCGCACAGATGCCAATGGCGGGCGCGTAGGAAATTTCCTATGTGTACTTGCGTGAAGGGTTGTGAGCGGTTCTGTGGGATGGGCCCGTGGGCGGTTCGAGCGGTCCCGGCTTCCCGGAGCGAACCCCCGGTCGGCCGGGCGGGGCGGTGCCGAAGAGGCCGGGGC
>NZ_JAKMAY010000101.1:0-18019 GCF_022015835.1 Streptomyces sp. ICN903
CTCCCACCCCCGCCGCTCCCCGAAGGCGCGCGGGCGGCACCGTGATTCCCGCCCGGCTCACGGGGTAACCACCTGCTGGTCTTCGAAGTCGGGCAAGTGGGCGTAACCATGTATGAGTGGGTGTCGTTGTCGGAGCGTGAATCTGACGGAATGGGCGAAGACGCAGGGCATGCGTCCGCAGACCGCGTATCGCTGGTTCCGTGAGGGGGCGCTGCCGCCCTGTCCGCCACGGGCCGTCGCCTGCTGGTGCTGGGCGACGGCGAGGCCGAAGACGATCTGGTGCACGATGTGGTGGAGGTGCTGACGTCGTTCCGCGCCCGCCGGTACGGGCGCGGGTCGGCGAGGAACCGGGCTGGCAGGGCACTGGAAGCCGCCGAACATGGCTGACCTCCGCCCGATCGCCGCGCCGTTCGTCGTTCCCGGCCCGTCCGGTGTGACGGTTCGTACCCGGCTGAGGGACCTCACACCCGGGGATGAGAGGGTTCTGCGCCTGGTGGGGGCGCACCTGGGCTCGCTCGCCTCGAAGGACCTCAAGGCGCGTTGCGCCGGCGGCCTGAAGCACTCCACCCAGTCATGGGCGACCCGTAAACGGGACCTGACGGCCGAGTCGTCGTCCCGGTGGGCCGGGGCGATCACGAAGGCCACCCATGACCAGTGGGCACTCGCCCGGCGCGGCCAAGCCGCGCACATCCAGTCCCTCGAAGCCGGTATCACCACGATCCGGCACCGGCTGTCGCTGCCGGTCGGCCAGAAGGGCACCAAGCGGACTCCGGGCGGCTACCGCTGCGCGCACGAGTGGTTCCACAAAGCACGCCGCCTGCAGGTGCTTCAGGACCGGCTCGACCAGGTCCGGGCCGACCGGGAAGCGGGCCGGGTACGGGTCGTGCGTGGCGGCAGACGTCTGCTGGGCACCCGTCACCACCTCGACACCGCGCAGCTCACCGAGGCCCAGTGGCGTGAGCGGTGGGAAGCCGGGCGCTGGTTCCTCCAGGCAGACGGCGAGTCGGGGAAAGGGTTCGGCAACGAGACGATCCGCATCACGCCCGAAGGCGAGGTGTCGGTCAAGCTCCCGGCCCCGCTCGCCGGCCTGGCGAA
Organism: Streptomyces sp. ICN903; assembly: GCF_022015835.1. Lineage (NCBI taxonomy): Bacteria > Bacillati > Actinomycetota > Actinomycetes > Kitasatosporales > Streptomycetaceae > Streptomyces > Streptomyces sp. ICN903. Next base: position 1,096 of record NZ_JAKMAY010000101.1, read on the forward strand.
CGCCAGGCACGGCCGGTATGTACTCGCTGCGAAGGTGCGCCTGCCTTACCGGGGGCAGGAGTGGGCTGACCGTGTGGAGGCGAACCGGGCCGTGGCCTACCGCATCCACTACGACACAGGGCGCGGGCGCTGGTATGTGGAGGCCTCCTGGCAGATCCCTCCCACCAGGACCATCCCGCTCCAAGCCGCCCTCGTCGATGGCGTGATCGGCGTGGACACCAACGCCGATCACCTCGCCGCCTGGCGTCTCGACACTCACGGTAACCCGATCGGCCGGCCGCGCCGGTTCTTCTTCGACCTGTCCCAAGGCGCCCAGCACCGCGACGCCCAGGTACGGCACGCCCTCACGCGGCTGCTGAACTGGGCCAGGGCCTGCGGCGTCAGGGCCATCGCGGTGGAAGACCTCGACTTCCGGGCCGAGAAAACCAGAGAGAAGCACGGGCGCAAGCGCCGATTCCGGCAACTCATCTCCGGCATGCCGACCGGCAGGCTCCGCGCCCGGCTGACCTCCATGGCCGACGCCACAGGCATCGCGATCATCGCCGTGGACCCGGCCTACACGAGCAAGTGGGGCGCCCGGCACTGGCAGAAGCCGATGACCGGCCCCTCCCGTAAGACCACCCGGCACGATGCGGCGAGCATCGCGATCGGACGACGCGCCCAGGGGCACCCGATCCGGCGACGGACGACACCGCCCCGTGCACACCAGAGCGATGTGCACGGGCATCGGACCGTCCAGGCCGACCGGAGTGCCCCTGGGCGTGAGGGACCCCGCCCCCGCATTCCCGGACCACGGACACGATCCGTGCCGCCGGACGCGGCGAGTACGCGGGCGACCAGGACATCCACAACCGTTCGGGGTGTCCGCAGTGACCAGGTATGGGTCCAAGACCCACTCCTGCTCACTGTTCAGGAACGGTAACCGTCCGTCCTCGCGGTATGCACCCCGCCGGGCCGGTGTGCGGGCGGCCGTCGTCATGCGCACAGGCTCCGGTCGGGGTTGAATGGCCGGAAGTAGCGTCGCACTCCCATGGAGCGAGGCAGCCGAGTGAGCCCGACCACAGATCGTCACGATGCCGGCGCCGACCCCGCGCGGGGCGGCCCGGTGGTGTTCGTGCTGGACGGGGACGGGATCGTGCTGCGGTGCACGGACGGCGTGCTCGACCTGATCGGCCGTTCGGCCGACCAGGTCCGCGGACGGCCGATGGCGGAGTTCGCCACCGCGCCCGGCCCCTGGGACAGAGCGGCCGGCAACCCCGGTTCGGAGCCCGTGGAACTCCGCACGGCCCTGCGCCACCGGGACGGCACGCCGGTCGAGGTGGACGCCGAGGTGCTGCCGCTGCCCGCCGGCGGCGAGGCGCGCCTGCTGATGTGCGCCGCCCCGTCCGCCGCCGGCGGGCGGCGCTGGACGGAGGACCAGTCGCTCATCCGCGCGCTGTTCGGCCAGAGTCGCATCGGCCTGGTGATCCACGACACCGAGCTGCGCATGACCCGCGCGAACCTCGGTTCGGAGTTCTTCGGCATCCCCCTGCCCGCGAAGCCCTGGCAGCACACTCCAGGCCGGGACCTGCGGTCGATCCTCGTGCCGGAGGACGCCGCCGCGATCGAGGAGCAGTGGCGGCGGGTCCTGCGGACCGGCGAGGCGGTCATCGACTGGGAGCACTCGGCGCGGCGCCTGAAGGCTCCCGACCAGGAGCGGGTCCTGTCCTCCTCGGCCTTCCGGCTCGAGGACAGCCACGGCCGTGCCATCGGGGTCGCCGCGGTCTTCACCGACATCACCGAGCAGTACACCGCACGGCGGAGGCTGGCCCTTCTGCACGCCGCAGCCGCGCGGCTGGGGCAGACCCTGGACATCACCCGCAACTCCGAGGAGCTGACCCGCATCCTGGTGCCCGACTTCGCGGACCTGGCCTGTGTGGACCTGGTGGAGAAGGTGATCCAGGGGGACGACCCCGGGGCTTTCTCCGCCGGGACGCCGCTGCGCCGGATCGCGGTGGCCCCGGCGGACGGCTCCTGGCCGGCCGAGATGTACCAGCGCGGGGACTCCATCCACGCCAGGGATCTGGAGAGCGACGCCCTCCGCGACGGCCAGGCCGTGCTCGTGCCCGATCTGGCCGACCTGGGGAAGCGTCTGGTTCCCGACCCGGCGCGGCAGCGGCTGCTGTTCCCGGAGGCGGCCGCCTCGGCGCTGATCGTCCCGCTGCGCGCCCGGGGGCGGGTGCTGGGCGTGCTGGGTCTGTGGCGCGGCCGGGACCGGCTCCCCTTCGCGGTGAACGACGTCCCCCTGGCGGAGGAGGTCGCCTCCCGGGCCGCGCTCAGCGTGGAGAACTCCCGCCGGTACACCTCCGAGCTGCGTACCGTGGAGACCCTGCAGCGCAGTCTGCTGCCCCCGGCCGGAGGGGATTTCACCGCGGCCGAGACCGCCGGCACCTACGTACCGGCCGGCACCGCCGCGGGGATCGGCGGGAGCTGGTACGACGTCATCCCACTGTCCTCCACACGGGTCGCGTTCGTCATCGGCGACGTGGCCGGGCACGGGCTGGGCGCGACGGCCACCATGGGCCGGCTGCGCACCGCCGTGCAGACCCTCGCCGACCTCGACCTCCCTCCCGAGGAGCTCCTGACCCACCTCGACGACCTGGCCACCCGCCTGGCCTACACCGAACCGCAGCCGGACGGCAGCGCGGGCGGGGTCGTGGGGGCGAGCTGTCTGTACTGCGTCTACGACCCGGTCACCGGGCGCTGCGCGATGGCCAGCGCCGGCCATCCACCGCCGATCCTGACCAGCGCCGAAGGGCGCACCCGCCACGTGGACATCAAGCCCGGCCCCGCCCTGGGGGTGGGCGGCATGCCCTTCGAGCCCGTCGAACTCCACCTGGGTCCGGGCAGCGTACTGGCCTTCTACACCAACCAGTTGGTGGCCCACGACGAGACGTCCTCCGAGGGCCTGACGCGGCGGCTGCGAGAGAGTCTGCACGCCGCGGTGAAGGCCGGGGGCTCCCCCGCCGACATCGGACGCGCCGCCGTCGACCGGGTCCTGACCGAACCGGCGGCCGACGACATCGCCCTTCTCGTCGCCCGGGTGCGGGCACTGCCCGAAGGCGCCACCGTGGCCTGGCGGTTCACCGCCGACCCGACCGTCGTCGGCCAGGCCCGCGAGCTGGTCACCGCCCAGCTCACCGCCTGGGGCCTGGAGGAGATGGCCTTCACCACCGAGCTGATCGTCAGCGAACTGGTCACCAACGCCATCCGTTACGCCGGCTCCCCCATCGGGCTGCGGCTGATCAGGGACAAGACCCTGATCTGCGAGGTCTCCGACCCCAGCCAGACCCAGCCCCATCTGCGCCGGGCCCGGCTGACCGACGAGGGCGGCCGGGGGCTGTTCCTCATCGCCCAGCTCGCGCACCGCTGGGGCAGCCGCTACACCCCCTCCGGCAAGACCATCTGGACCGAGCAGGCGCTGGGCGCCGTCCCCGAGATCCCCCTGGACGTCTTCTGATTCCCGCCCGGCCGGGCTCCGCCGGAGGCCGGGCGGCCGGGCAGGGGCGGGCCGGGGGGACGGACGGCGAGCAGGTGCCACCCGCGCCCTGACGCGGCCTCACGGGCGCGTCTCCTCCGGGCCGTTCGGGTGGGGTTCTCGCGGAAGCCTCCGCCGGGCTCCACGGGACCTCGCGGCCGGATGCCGGCCTCACAGGTGTCGGCCGCCCGCGACCGGCTACCCGGATAGGGAGAGCCGTTTCCAGCACTCCTCGACAGCGCGGCCCTCCGCCGACGCCGACGTACGGGAGCACACCCGTGGCCCACATACCGCCGAACACCACCACGCGCGGCATCACGCGCGACACCGCACGCGGCCCGGCCCGCCGTCTCGCGCGTACCGCCGGTGCGCGGCGGGCCGAACGCGACCTGTGGGGGCTGCTGCTGGTGGCGTGCGCGGTGCCGCTCACCGGATCGGTGCTCGACTTCGCCCGGCTGTCCGGCGCACCGGTGGACGGGTGGTCCGGCGCGGTGCTTCCGTGGCTGCGGCTGCTGTGCTCGCTGGCCGCGGGCCGCTGGCTGGCCGGGCTGCTCGCACAGCGCCACGCGCCGCGGCTTCGTGGTGCCGCCCTCGCCGTGGCGGCCGTCGCCGGCGCCGCCCGCGTCGCCGATCTGGTGCGGGCCGGCGAGGTCCAGGGGGTGGTGGGCAGTGTCGCCACCACCGCCCTGCTGGCCTGGCTCTGCGGCGAGCTGGCGGCCCGGCACGGGGCCGGGTGGCGCGGGCTGGGGGTCGGTCCGTCCGGTGCGCGGCCCGCCGCCGAACGGCTGACGGCCGCGATGGTCTTCGGGGCGGTCTTCGTCCTCGCCTACACCACCGTCACCTGGATGGCGGGCCTCCAGAAGGGTCTGCCCGCGGCCGCGCCCTGGCTGCCCGTTCTGGACCGCGCCCAGAGCGCGGCACTGGGCTGGAGTGGCCCTGCGGACATGGTGGCCAACATCCTGTTCACGGGCGTCGCCGAGGAGATGGTGCTGGTGGGCGCCGTCGTCGTACTGGGCCGTGCGGCGGGACGCCCGCTGTGGGCGGCCTGCGCGCTCAGCCTGCTGCTGCGGGTGACGGCGCACCTGTACCTGGGCGTGCCCGGCATCGCCCTGCTGCTGCTCGGCTCGTGCGCCCTACTGCTCTACCTGCGCTGCCGCAGGCTCACTCCGCTGGTCGCCGGGCACATCGCCTACGACCTGACGGCCTCTTTCGCCCCTTCTCCCGAAGTGCTGGGCGACTGCGTCCTCGCCGTCCTGCTGGGCACCGGAGCGGCGTTCGCGGCATGGCTGCTGTGGTTCGCCCCGGCCGACCCCCGCGGCCGCGAGGCGCCCGGCGGGGAAGGCGGATCGCGCGGGGTCGTCCCCCCGGGGTCCGGCGGCCGCTCCGCGGGCGCTTCGGAGCCGGGCGCCCGGACGGTGCCGTTGCCGCCGACGGCTCGCGCGCGTAAGACATAGGACAGAGGACACAAAGGCATCATTCGTTTCACACGCCCACCGAAGGGTCAAAAGCCGGTGGAGCCGGGCGGCGGTGTTATCCACGTCGGGGCGGCCCGTCGGACGAGACCGCCCGTGGAGAAGGACGGGAACCGGGACCGCGGGAGCACGCCGGACAGGCGGCGCGTCCGGGACACCGGTCGGAGCTGGTGGGTCGAGAGGACACGGGCATGGCAGTGCGGACGGAAGAGCCGGAGCCGACGCAGGAGAAGAAGAAGAGAACCGTGGGAGCGGTGGTGGTCGAGTGGCTGACCACCACCGACCACAAGAAGATCGGCACCCTCTACCTCATCAGCTCCTTCGGCTTCTTCACGCTCGCCGGTGTGCTGGCCCTGCTGATCCGGGCCGAACTGGCCCGCCCCGGCACGCAGATCCTCTCCAACTACCAGTACAACCAGTCGTTCACGATGCACGGCGCGATCATGCTGCTGCTGTTCGCCACCCCGCTGTTCGCCGGCTTCGCGAACTGGATCATGCCGCTGCAGATCGGCGCGCCCGACGTGGCCTTCCCACGCCTGAACATGCTCGCCTACTGGCTCTACCTCTTCGGCGGGCTGATCGCGGTCTCCTCCTACCTCACACCCGACGGCGCGGCCGATTTCGGATGGACCGCGTACACCCCGCTGTCCGACGTCACCCGCACACCGCAGGTCGGCGGCGATCTGTGGATCATGGGCTTCGGCCTGGGCGGCTTCGGCACGATCCTGGGCGCGGTCAACTTCATCACCACGATCGTCTGCATGCGCGCCCCCGGCATGACGATGTTCCGGATGCCGATCTTCACCTGGAACGTGCTGCTGACCAGCGTGCTGGTCCTGCTGGCCTTCCCACCGCTCGCGGCGGCGCTGTTCGCCCTGGAGTCGGACCGGGTGTTCGGCTCGCACATCTTCGACCCGTCCAACGGCGGCGCGCTGCTGTGGCAGCACCTGTTCTGGTTCTTCGGCCACCCCGAGGTCTACATCATCGCGCTGCCGTTCTTCGGCATCATCACGGAGGTCGTCCCGGTCTTCAGCCGCAAGCCGATCTTCGGCTACATCGGCCTGATCGGCGCCACCATCGCCATCACCGGCCTGTCGATCACCGTGTGGGCGCACCACATGTTCGCCACCGGCGGTGTGCTGCTGCCGTTCTTCTCCTTCATGTCGTTCCTGATCGCGGTGCCCACCGGCGTGAAGTTCTTCAACTGGATCGGCACGATGTGGAAGGGCTCGCTGAGCTTCGAGACGCCGATGCTGTGGGCGATCGGCTTCCTGGTCACCTTCCTCTTCGGCGGTCTGACCGGCGTCATCCTGGCCTCCCCGCCGCTGGACTGGCATGTGACCGACTCCTACTTCGTGGTGGCGCACTTCCACTACGTGGTCTTCGGCACGGTCGTCTTCGCGATGTTCGCCGGCTTCCACTTCTGGTGGCCGAAGTTCACCGGGAGGATGCTCGACGAGCGGCTCGGCAAGATCACCTTCTGGGTGCTGTTCATCGGCTTCCACATGACTTTCCTGGTCCAGCACTGGCTGGGCGCGGAGGGCATGCCGCGCCGGTACGCCGACTACCTGGCGGCCGACGGCTTCACCGCGCTGAACACCGTCTCCAGCATCGGCTCGTTCCTGCTGGGTATGTCGTTCCTGGTGTTCTGGTACAACGTCTGGAAGACGGCGAAGTACGCGCCGAAGGTCGCCGTGGACGACCCGTGGGGCTACGGCCGCTCGCTGGAGTGGGCGACCTCCTGCCCGCCGCCGCGGCACAACTTCGTCACCCTGCCGAAGGTCCGCTCCGAGTCCCCGGCGTTCGACCTGCACCATCCGGACGTCGCGGCCATCGATCAGGCCGAGAACGTCGGGCGCAGGGACATCGCCGACGTCACCCCGGAGCGGCGCGGCGACATGGGGTGACCGCGGAGCCGAACGCAAAAGATCCGCAAACGGTGTAATCCAGGCATTCCCGGGAACGCGGTCCCCACGTCGGCGCACGCCGCCGACCAGCGCTTCGACCCTTCGGGAGGACGAGATGGCCACGCACGGGAAGAACAAGACCGGCGCCGCCCGGGACGACGAGCTCAAGCAGGAGATGGAGGGCGAGCTCCGCGCGGGCCGGTCCCTGCGCATGGAGGAGGACCACGAGCTCCAGCCCTCGGGCGAGGACCAGCCCGATGTGGACCGCGCGCCGAACACCGTGCTCACCGGCGGCACGCCTCCGGGGATGGACCAGAACGACGTCGAGGTCCGCAGCGAGCTGGCCCGGCACCTGGGCCTGGGGCTCTACCCGGCCGACCGCGACGCCGTACTCGGCAAACTGCGCGAGAACAACGCCCCCGACCGGCTGCTGGGTCTGGCGGAGAGGCTGCCGGCCGGGCAGGAGTTCCGGAACGTCCAGGACATCGCCCGGGCCCTCGGGCTGGGCGTCGAGGACACCAGCCACCGCACCTGACGGCGACGGCCCGGGTACGCCTCCCGCCGGGACGGGCGGACACCGCGTCCACCCGGACGCCGCGCCCGCCCGGAGCCCGAGGGCTCCGGGCGGGCGCGGCGTCCTGCGGGGGCGGGCGTCCGCCGTGGTGGCGGGCGGCGGCAGCGAGGAGAGCCGGGGAACCGGCGGCACGGAAGAGACGGCGAGACGGAGGAAGAAAGGCGGACATGAGCGACCAGGAGCAGCAGGACCCCACCCGGAAGCACCCGCGGCCGGAGTTCCCCCAGCAGGATCAGCCGCACCCCGGCCTGACCGGGCGGATGGAACCCGAGCCCGACCACGGCGAGTCGTCCTACCGGGGCAGCGGCCGCCTGACGGACCGGAAGACGGTCGTCACCGGCGGCGACTCGGGCATCGGACGCGCCGTGGCCCTCGCCTTCGCACGGGAGGGCGCGGACGTGCTGTTCACCTACCTCGCCCAGGAGGAGAAGGACGCCCGGGAGACGGCGCGGCTGGTCGAGGAGGCCGGCCGGAAGGCCGTGCCCCTGCTGTGCGACATCCGCGAGGAGTCCGAGTGCCGCCGGCTGGTGGAACGGGCGGTGGCGGAGTTCGGGCGCATCGACGTCCTGGTGAACAACGCGGCCTTCCAGATGGCGCAGCCCGAGAGCATCGAAGGTATCGACACCGAGCAGTTCGACCGGACGATGCGCACCAACCTCTACGGCATGTTCTGGCTCTCCAAGCTGTCCCTGCCCCACATCCCCTCGGGTGGCAGCATCATCAACACCACCTCGGTGCAGGGGTACAAGCCCAGCCCCCATCTGCTCGACTACGCGATGACCAAGGGCGCCATCGTCACCTTCACCCAGGGACTCGCCCAGTACCTGGCCGAGCGGGGGATCCGGGTCAACGCCGTCGCCCCGGGGCCGGTGTGGACCCCGCTGATCCCCGCGACGATGCCCGACACCTCGGAGTTCGGCGCGCAGTCCCCGCTGGGGCGGCCCGCCCAGCCCGCCGAGATGGCCCCGGCCTATGTCTTCCTGGCCTCCCAGGAGGCGAGTTACATCACCGCCGAGGTCGTCAACGCCACCGGCGGAACCCCGCTGCCCTGACGCCCCGCCGGCAGGCCCCGCGGACCTGACGGGTGTTCACCGAACACACCCGCATGGCCGTACCCGTTCCGGGTAGGCGTGAGGCAACGACACAAAGCGTCACATACCGGTCATCACAGCGAGAGAAGGGATGCTGGATGTCTCACGTCGAGGAGTCGATCGAGGTCCGCGTGCCGGTGCGCACCGCGTACAACCAGTGGACCCAGTTCGAGAGCTTCCCCGAGTTCATGGAAGGCGTCGAGCGGGTCGAGCAGAAGGACGACACACTGACCCACTGGGTGACGAAGGTCGCCGGCGCCGAGCGGGAGTTCGACGCCCGCATCACCGAGCAGATCCCGGACGAGCGGGTGGCGTGGACGACGGTCGACGGCGAGGCCAAGCAGGCCGGTGTGGTCACCTTCCACCGGCTGGACGACAGCACGACCAAGGTGATGCTCCAGATGGACCACGACCCCGAGGGCGCGACGGACACCGTCGGCGACAAGCTCGGCGTGGTCCGCCACCGCGCCAAGGGCGACCTGAAGCGGTTCAAGGAGTTCATCGAGAAGCGTGGCGCGGAGACGGGCGCCTGGCGCGGCCAGGTCTGACCCGGTCCTCCGACCGCGAGGGGGCTCCTCACCCCCTGTCATGTGGCCGCGGCCCGTGACCGCCTCCACGGTGGTCACGGGCCGCGGTTTCTTCCGCGGTTCTCCCATGCGCGCGGGAGGGGGCGTACGGCATGCCGTACGCCCCCTCCCGCGCGCGGGCTCACTCCCCCGGCCGCTGCGGTGTCCCGTCCTTTCCCCCGTCGGGCTCCCCTGCCGTCTCCCCGGCCTGCTCCGGCGGGGCCCACCCCTCCGGTTCCGGCACCAGCCTGCGCACCACCGGGCCCGCGGCGGCGCCCAGCAGCGTGGCCGTGGTGATCGAGCCGAGGGTGATGCCCCAGGCGACGGGACCGAGCGGGGTGCAGCCGAAGAACTGGCTGACCCCGGGCGTCTGGATGACCCCCACCAGGGCCGCGGCCGAACCGATCCCGGCCGTCAGCACATTGCGGTCCAGCCCGCCGGTGAGCAGCGTCTGCGCGAGCTGGGTGCCCACCACCGAGGCCAGGGCCACCGTCCCGGCGCGCCGTCCCCGCCCGGTGAGCCTGGCCGCGCCCCAGGCCAGCCCGGCGCCGAGCGTGGTGGTGGCGCCGCGCAGCAGCACCTCCTGGCTCAGGCCGGCGCCCAGGGAGCGGTCCGGGCCCTCGCTCAGCAGCCGCTCGCCGGCCTCCGTCGCCGGTTCGCGCACCGCGATGGCCAGCGCCGGGGCGAGGTCGGTGAGGAGGTTGACGAGCATGATCTGGCGGGCGTTCAGGGGCGAGCTGCCGGTCAGTGCGGCGGCCAGCACGCTGAAGGCCACCTCCCCGAGGTTGCCGCCGACGAGGATGGCCAGCGCGTCGCGCACCGAGCCCCACATCGCGCGGCCCTCCAGCAGCGCGGCGATGATCGTCTCCAGCCGGTCGTCGCCGACGACCAGATCGGCGGCGGCGGTCGCGGCGGGCGTGCCGCGCCGCCCGAGCGCGATGCCCACGTCCGCCAGCCGGATGGCCGGGGCGTCGTTGGCGCCGTCCCCGGTCATCGCCACCACCCGCCCGATGCGCTGGTACGCCTGGACGATGCGGACCTTGTGGTGGGGGCTGCACCGGGCGATGACGTCGAGCGTGGGCAGCAGTTCGTCGAGTTCCTCGTCGCTCAGCTCGTCGATCTCGGCGCCCGTGCACACCTTCTGGTCGGGGTCCTCGCTGACGGTGGCCGCGATGGCGTCCGCGGTGGCGGGGTGGTCGCCGGTGAGCATCACCGTCTGCACCCCGGCCGCCCGCAGCCGCGCGGTGGCCGGCGCGGCCGAGGAGCGCACCGGGTCGGCCAGGGCCACGAAACCGAGGAACGTCAGACCGGCGACGGCCTCGTCGGTGAGGTCCTCCCCCGTCTCCAGCGGGCGCTCCGCCACGGCCAGCACCCGCCGCCCGGCGCCGGCGAGTTCCTCGGCCGCGCCGGTCAGGCGCTCGCGGGCCGCCGCGTCGAGCTCCTTCTCCTTCCCGGCGTCCTTCCCACCGCTCCCCTCCCGCAGCCGGATGCAGCGCTCCAGCACGTTCTCGGGCGCGCCCTTGACGCTGAGCAGCATTCCGCGCGAGGTACGGCCGGCGGTGGCGTGGTAGGCGCGGGACGGCTCGAACGGCAGGGCGTCGGTGCGCCGCCACTGCGGCGCGCCCTGGCGTACGGCCACCTTCGCGCGCCGGGCCCCGGCCACCACCGCGCGGTCGGTCTGGTGCTCCATGGGCTCGGAGGCGCGGGCCGGCGGGGTGGCGCGCAGCGCGGCGCCCAGGATCTGCTTGCGGGCGGCGTCGAGCCGGTCGGCGGGCAGCTCGCGCCGGCCGTCGCTGACGGCGGCCAGCTGCAGATCGCCCTCGGTGAGGGTGCCGGTCTTGTCGAAGCAGAGCACGTCGGCGCGGCCGAGCGCCTCGATGGTGCGGGGGTTGCGCACCAGCGCGCCGTGGTCGGCCAGGCGGCGGGCGGCGGCGAGCTGCGCCGCGTTGACCAGCAGCGGCAGCCCCTCGGGCACGGAGGCGACGGCCAGGTTCACCGCCGAGGCGAGCGTGTCCGCCAGAGGGCGGCCGTGCAGCAGCCCGGATCCGGCGACCGCGGCGGCCGAGCCGAGTGCCAGCGGCAGGCTGGTCTTCGTCAGGGCGTGCAGCCGCGACTCCACCCCGGTGTCGGGGGCCTTCTGGCGGGCGGTGGCCAGGCTGCGCCCGACCTCGGTGGCCGATCCGGTGGCCACCACGACGGCCACCGCGGTGCCCGCCGAGACGGTGGTGCCCTCGTAGAGCATCGAGCGGCGGTCGGCGATCTGCGCGGCGACCACCGGCGCCGGGTCCTTGGCCACCGGCAGGGACTCGCCGGTCAGCGAGGACTCGTCGACCTCCAGCCCCTCGCCCCGCAGCAGCCGGCAGTCGGCGGGGACGACCTCCTGGGAGCGCAGCACCACCACGTCCCCGACCACCAGGTCTCCCGCGGCCACCAGACGCTCGGCCCCGCCGCGCCGCACCCGCGCGCCGATCGCCGAGCGGGCGAACAGCTCCTCCAGCGCCTTGTCGGTCCTGACCCGCTGGACGGCGCCCACCAGGGCGGACGCGCCGGTGATGCCGGCCACCAGCGCCGCGTCGGTGCGCGAGCCCACGGCCGCCGACAGTGCGGCGCCCGCCGCGAGCACCGGGGTGAGCGGGTTGGCCAGCTCCTCGATGAACGCGGCCGGCAGGCCGATGCGCGCCGGCTGCCCGGAGGTGGTGTCCCGGCCCGCCCGCTGCTCGGCCTCCTCCCTGCTCAGGCCCTCGTCGGTGCTGCCCAGCCGCTCCAGTACGCGGGCGGCGGGCATCAGATGCCAGGGAGTGGTCTCCGCCGGCGGGGTGACCGGGCGGGACAGCAGCTGCCGGGCCCGCCAGGTGCCCAGGCAGAACGCCGCGGTTCCGGCGCCGGTGCCCGCCGCGGCGCCGCGGGCCGTCGCCCGCTGGGGAGGCGCCTGGAGGGCCGCGACGGCGCCGACGCCGCTGCCGCCCGCGGCCAGGAACCGGCTCTCCCGGTCGACCTGGGCCGCCACCCCGACCGCGTCCACGACCAGGCCGGCCGACTCCAGGTCGGTGCCGATCAGGATGTGCGCGCCCCAGGCCGGCGGCTCGCCCTCGCGGTGCACGCCGATTCCGCAGTCGGCGGCGGCCAGCGCCCGCCGGTCGCCCGACAGCAGCAGCACCACCGCGCCGTCCGCCTGCAGCCCGCGCAGGGAGGCGGTGAGGCGGTCCCCGCCGGGGACGACGGCGTCGGCGAAGCCGAACGCCGGCTCGGGGCGGGCACTGGCCAGGACCACACGCGCCCCGGCCCGGCGGGCCGCGGCCGCCACCGCGTCCGCGCCCGGGGCCTTCTGCCGGGCCAGGCCGGCGACGGCCTCCAGCCGCCTGCCCCTGGCCAGGCCCAGGACGCTCTCGCTGCCCTGCCGGCGCAACCGGGCCGCCGCCCGCGCCCCCTTGCGCCCGGTCAGCTCCAGCTCCTCCAGCGGGCCCAGGACCCAGCCGTCCTCGTCCCGGTGGGTCTCGCCGATCCTCTCGGGGGCGAAGAGCGCGAAGAGCCGTTCGGCGGCCTCCCGGGGCTCGGCGCCCTCCAGCGGCACCAGATCGGCCAGTTCGTGGTGGCTGCCGCTGAGCGCCTCCTCGTCCAGCACGACGGTGTCCGTCTGGCCCAGCCTGCGCAGCACGCTCCGGTCCATGACGGTCGCCCCCCGCAGTGCCAGGGCGCGGCCGAGTGTGGTGGCGAAGCCCTCCCGGCCCGCGTCCGGGGCCTTGGGCACACCGGAGAGCGCCACCGCCAGCCCGCGCCGCGGTCCGGCGAACGGCGCGGTCGCCGCCCCGGCCGCGGCCGTCAGCGCCATCGAGCGCTCGACGTAGCGGTCGACGGCGTCGGGGGGCGGGGGCACGGGCCGCTCCACCGCGACCGGGCCGGCCGCCGCGTCCCCGGGGCTGCCCACCAGCCGCGCCTCGGCCTCCTCCCACGCCCTGCGGTAGGCCCCGGCCTCCCGCCACTGCGCCATGCGTTCCACGACGTCGAGCACGAGGCCGCCGCCGCGCGTGGCCACGCCCTGGGTCAGGGCGGTGAGGACCGGCAGCAGGGAGTCCGCCTGCTGCGGGTCGTGCAGCCCCCTGGCGACCAGTCGCCTCAGCCGGGGGTGGCGGGCCACGGCCCCGGTGAGGGCCGCCACCTCGGGCGGCAGCGGCGTCCAGGGGGCCACCCGGTTGAGCGTGGACAGCCCCAGACCCACCACGTCGGCCGCCAGGGCGGTGACGGACTGGCCGGTCCGCGGTCCCTCGCAGGGGTGGTGCGGCTCCTGGCACCACTCCTCGTGCTCCTCGTCCGCGCAGGGGACGTGCCCCTCCGCGCGCTCCACCAGCGCCACCAGTTCGCGTTCGGGCGGCGGCGGGGACTCCAGTGCCACCACCACCCGCCCCGACGGCGCGTTCACCCGCGCCCACAGCACCCCGGGATGCCGTTCCAGGACGCGTTCCACGCGCTGGGCGGTCCGCTCGCCCTCCGGGGTGTTGACCCCGTGGACGGCGATGTAGCAGCGTCCCGGCCGGGACCACACGGCCCGGCGCGACAGTCCCATGAACTGTCCGGCCAGCCGGCCTGCGGTGCCCACCGCCTCACGCGCCCCGGCCCTCACCCCCTGCGGCACCAGATCGGCCGGCGAAGGCCCCGGCAGACGCAGACCCGGCAGCCCCGGCACACCCGGCAGACCCGACAGCAACGACATCGACCGTGTCCTCCCGACCCCGAACCGACAGACGGACCCGCGGGCGATCCCACGGGCATGCGGCACCGCCGGCGAAGACCGTGCCGGAGAAGTCGCACGCTCCGGATAACCCCGTACGCCCGGCTCACACCTGCCGCCCGCGGCGCTTGTGGACAAGTGGGGCCGTACCCGACGTGTCGTACCGGCCCGAGGGGGAACCCCGGTGCGTCGAGACAGACGCACCGAGACAGCAGCGCGGCCCGGACCGCCGGGCCGGCGGGATGGACATCTATGACCAGCGGGTACATGGGTCCCGAGGACTTCGGCCGGGATCCGCTCGGAGAGTTCCTCGCGCGCTTCCTGGGCGCCTCGTCGTCGGGCGGGCAGCGGCCGGGGCCCCGGTACTTCGACTTCGTGCGGCTGATGAGCGAGCCCGCCCGGCAGCTCGTCTCCTCCGCGGCGTCCTACGCCGCGCAGCACGGCAGCACCGACCTCAACACCGAGCACCTGCTGCGGGCGGCGCTCACCACCGACCCGACCCGCGCCATGGTCTCCCGCGCCGGCGGCGATCCCGACACCATCGTCTCCGAGATCGACCGGCACGCCGGTGACGGTCCGCCGCGCTCCTCCATCTCCGTCAGCCCCGCCGTCAAGCGCGCCCTGATGGACGCCCACCAGGTCGCCCGCTCCTCCGGTTCGTCCTACATCGGCCCGGAGCACGTGCTGGTGGCCCTGGCCGCCAACCGGGACTCCGCGGCCGGCCAGATCCTCAACGCCGCCCACTTCGATCCGCGCTCCGGGCTCCCGGAGGGGCCGCAGCCCGGCGGCCCGGGCCCGGCCGGCGAACGCCCGCCCGCCCCCGGAGGGCGGCCGGGAGGAGGCAGCACGCCGAACCTGGACAAGTTCGGCCGCGACCTGACCGAACTCGCCCGCGAGGGCCGCATCGACCCGGTGATCGGCCGCGACGAGCAGATCGAGCAGACCATCGAGATCCTGGCCCGGCGGGGCAAGAACAACCCGGTGCTGATCGGCGAGGCGGGCGTCGGCAAGACCGCCATCGTGGAGGGCCTGGCCCAGCGCATCGCCGACGGCGACGTGCCGGACAACCTGCTGGGCCGCCGCGTCGTCCAGCTCGACTTCGCGGGCGTGGTCGCCGGCACCCGCTACCGCGGCGACTTCGAGGAGCGGCTCAGCGGCATCATCGACGAGATCCGCGAGCACACCGACGAGCTGATCGTCTTCATCGACGAGCTGCACACGGTGGTGGGCGCCGGGGGCGGCGGCGAGAGCGGCGCGATGGACGCCAGCAACATGCTCAAGCCGGCCCTGTCCCGCGGCGAGCTGCACGTCATCGGCGCCACCACACTGGAGGAGCACCGCCGCCACATCGAGAAGGACGCCGCGCTGGCCCGCCGTTTCCAGCCCGTCCTGGTCCCCGAGCCGACCACGGCCGACGCCGTGGAGATCCTGCGGGGGCTGCGCGACCGCTACGAGGCGCACCACCAGGTCCGCTACAGCGACGAGGCGCTGCTGGCGGCCGTGGAGCTGTCCGACCGCTATCTGACCGACCGCTTCCTGCCGGACAAGGCGATCGACCTGATGGACCAGGCCGGCGCGCGGGTGCGGCTGCGCTCCTCCACCCGGGGCACCGACGTGCGGGCCCTGGAACGCGAGGCCGAGCAGCTGCGGCGCGACAAGGACCAGGCGGTGGCCGACGAGGACTACGAGCGCGCCAGGGAGCTGCGCGACCGCCTGGCGGAGGTGGAGCGGCAGGCCGCCGAGGGGGACGGGAGGCAGCCGGTGGGTGACCGTATCGCCGAGGTCGGTGTGGAGGACATCGCCGACATCGTCTCCCGGCAGACCGGCATCCCCGTCAGCACCCTCACCCAGGAGGAGAAGGCCCGGCTGCTGGGCCTGGAGGAGCACCTGCACCGGCGGGTGGTGGGCCAGGACGAGGCGGTCTCCGTGGTCGCGGACGCCGTGCTGCGCTCGCGGGCCGGGCTGTCCAGCCCCGACCGCCCGATCGGCAGCTTCCTCTTCCTCGGCCCCACCGGTGTGGGCAAGACCGAACTGGCCCGTGCGCTGGCGGAGGCGCTGTTCGGCACCGACGACCGGATGGTGCGCCTGGACATGAGCGAGTACCAGGAGCGGCACACCGTCAGCCGCCTGGTCGGCGCACCGCCCGGGTACGTCGGCCACGAGGAGGCCGGTCAGCTCACCGAGGCGGTGCGCCGCCACCCGTACTCGCTGCTGCTGCTGGACGAGGTGGAGAAGGCGCACCCGGACGTCTTCAACATCCTGCTCCAGGTGCTGGACGACGGGCGGCTGACGGACTCCCAGGGCCGCACGGTGGACTTCACCAACACCGTCATCGTGATGACCAGCAACCTCGGCTCCGAGGCCATCACCGGACGCGGCGGCGCGCTGGGTTTCTCCTCCGGCGCGGCGGGCGGCGAGGCCGACGAGGCGGCCCGCCGCGAGCGGGTGCTGCGCCCGCTGCGCGAGCACTTCCGTCCGGAGTTCCTCAACCGCATCGACGAGATCGTGGTCTTCAGGCAGCTCTCCGACGAGCAGCTGCGGCGGATCACGGACATGCTGCTGGACGAGACGCGGCGGCGGCTGCACGCCCAGGACGTGGAGGTCGACTTCACCCCGCAGGCCGTGGAGTGGCTGGCCCGGCACGGCTACCAGCCGGAGTACGGGGCCCGGCCGCTGCGCCGCACCATCCAGCGGGAGGTGGACAACCAGCTCTCGCGGATGCTGCTGGGCGGCGAGCTGGCGCCGCACACCCGGCTGCGGGTGGACGTGTCGGACGGCGCTCTGGTCTTCCGCCGGGACCGGGCGGCCGCGCCGACGGCGCCGTAGGCGGCGCGCGCCCGGGCGCGCGCCCGGGCGCGCGCCCGGGCGCGCGCCCGGACCACGTGCGGCGGCCGCCGCTCCCGGGTGGGAGCGGCGGCCGCCGCACGTGGTCCGGTGGGTGGGCCCGGTCAGCCCTCAGCGGCCCTCACTGCCCCTTGCCCCGGCCGGTGAGGGCGTCGCGGAGCCGGTCGACCATGCCCGCGCCGGCGTCCATGACCTTGTTGGCCGGCGGGGTGTCGGGGGCCGAGGGG
>NZ_JAKMAY010000102.1:0-17932 GCF_022015835.1 Streptomyces sp. ICN903
CCCCTGCCGCGCTCCGCCGACCGTCCCCCGTACACCGCACGCCATCCGGGCCGGGCCCCACCACCTCCGCCGGGCAGTTGACGTCACCCGTCGTCCCACCGCCGCGGCCGGCACCCGGCCGCGGCGCCCTGCTGGAGGCATACCTTGAAACGCGCCACCCTGGTGCGGGCACTCCTCGCCCTCGCCGTGATCGCCCTTTCCGTCTACGCCGCGGTCACCTCCTCCCCGCGGCTCGGCCTCGATCTGCGCGGCGGCACCCAGATCGTGCTGGAGACCCGCGACTCGCCCACCACCGAGGCCGACCGCGAGGCCACCGACCGGACCCTGGAGGTGCTGCGCCGCCGCGTCGACGCGCTCGGTGTCGCCGAGCCCGGCATCGCCCGCTCCGGGGACAACCGGATCATCGTCGAGCTGCCCGGCCTGCAGGACCCGCGCGAGGCCGCCGACGTCCTCGGCCGCACCGCACAGCTCACCTTCCACCCCGTCCTCGGCGCCGCCGCCGAGGGAGAGGAGGCCGAGGAGGAGGGCGAGCGCGTCCTGCCCGACGCCTCGGGCCGGCCGCTGCGCCTGGGGCCGGCCGAACTGACCGGCGAGGGGGTGGAGGACGCCGAGGCGGCCATCGACCAGCAGACCGGCGGCGGCTGGTACGTCACCGTCGATCTGCGCGGCGGGGGCGAGGACGCCTGGGCCGAGCTGACCGGGCAGGCCGCCTGCTCACCGCCCGGCGACCCCAGGCGGCGCGTGGCGATCGTGCTGGACGAGGAGATCATCTCCGCGCCGCAGGTCGACCCCTCGGTCGCCTGCGAGCGGGGCATCACCGGCGGCTCCACCCAGATCACCGGCGGCTTCTCCCAGGAGGAGGCCAAGGAACTGGCCCTGCTCATCGACGGCGGCGCCCTGCCGGTGCCGGTGGAGATCATCGAGCAGCGCACCGTCGGCCCCACCCTGGGCGAGGAGGCCATCGAGGCCAGCGCCCGGGCCGCGGTCATCGGCACCGCGCTGACAGCGCTGTTCATCATCGCCGTCTACCGCCTGCTGGGCGCGCTCGCCGCCGTGGCGCTGGCCTGCTACGGGCTCATCTCCTACGCCGCGCTGACCGCGCTCGGCGCCACCCTCACCCTGCCGGGACTGGCCGGCTTCGTGCTGGCGATCGGCATGGCCGTGGACGCCAACGTGCTGGTCTTCGAACGCGCCCGGGAGGAGTACGCCGCCCGCGGCGGCAAGAACCTGTTCAGGGCCCTGACGGAGGGATTCCGCAACGCCTTCAGCGCCATCGCGGACTCCAACGTCACCACGCTGCTGGCCGCCGGGCTGCTGTTCTTCTTCGCCTCCGGACCGGTGCGCGGCTTCGGCGTGACCCTGTCCATCGGCGTGCTCGCCTCCATGGTCAGCGCCCTGCTGATCACCCGGGTGCTCACCGAGTTCGCCGTCTCCCGCGACGCGGTGCGCAGGCGTCCGGGCCTCACCGGCATCGCGGGCGTGGGCCGGGTGCGGGAGTGGATCAACCGCCGCGAGCCGGACCTGATGCGCCGGCGGCGGCGCTGGCTGGCGGTCTCGCTGGCCGCCGTCGTCCTGGCCGGCTCGGGCATCGTGGCGCGCGGGCTGGACTTCGGGGTGGAGTTCACCGGCGGGCGGCTGATCGAGTACTCCACCGCCACCCCCGTCGACCCGGAACAGGCCCGCTCGGCGCTGGCGGAGGCGGGCTTCCCCCGCGCCGTCGTCCAGACCTCGGGGGAGGGCGACCTCTCGGTGCGCACCGAGGAGCTGTCCAACGACGAGGCGGCCGAGGTGGCCGAGACGATCGAGGAGCTGGGCGGTCGGACGGAGAAGGTCCGCGACGAGCTGATCGGCCCCAGTCTCGGGGACGAGCTGCGCAGGGGCGCCCTGATCGCCCTCGGTGTCGCGCTGGCCGCCCAGATGCTCTACCTGGCGGTCCGCTTCCGCTGGACCTTCTCGGTGGGCGCGGTGCTGGCGATGGTCCACGACGTGCTCATTCTCATCGGGATCTTCGCCTGGCTCGGCAAGCCGATCGACGGGGTCTTCCTGGCGGCCCTGCTCACCGTGATCGGCTACTCGGTCAACGACTCGGTGGTGGTCTTCGACCGGGTCCGCGAACTGTGGGCCGCCCGGCGCAAGGAGCCCTTCGCCAGGATCGCCAACTCCGCGATCCTGCAGACGGTGCCCCGCACCGTGAACACCGGCATGGGCGCGCTGTTCATCCTGGCCGCGCTCGCCCTGCTCGGCGGCGACACCCTGACCGACTTCGCCCTCGCGCTGCTGATCGGCATCGTCGTGGGCACCTGGTCCTCGATGTTCACCGCGACGCCCCTGGCCATCGAGCTGGAGGCGCGCAGCAGCGCGCCGCCGCCCAGGCCCGCGCGCTCCAGGTCCTCGGCGGCCGCGGGCCGCTTCGGGACGGGGGACGGCCGCAGGCCGGGCGACAGCGGCGCCCAGGTCTGACCGGCCGGGCGCCGGCCCCGGTCCCTCCCGGGGCACGCCGACACGCCGCCGCACGCCCGACGGGCGTGCGGCGGCGTGCGCGCGGAGCGGTGTGCGCGCGGAGCGGCGTGCGCGCGGAGCGGTGTGCGTGCGGGCCCCGGTGTCCGGCCGTGCGGCCGTGCCGGCGCCGGCGGCGCCGGACGGGGTCAGGACCGCCCGGTGTCCGGAGCGGACGACTCCTCGAAGTCGACCTTCCCTATGTGGCGGTTCAGCGACTTCATCAGCATCCAGACGGCCAGCCCCAGCACCGCGAAGACGAGGAAGCCGAGAACGCCGGGCGTCACCTTGTTCTCGTCGAACTCCTTGGCGAGGTCGACGAGGCCGGGGGCCTGGGTGAGGGCGAGATTGGTCGGGCTCATGGCATCAATTGTCGCGGATGCCCGCGAAGAGGTCGTCCTCGGGGATGGACGTGTCCACCAGGGACTTCGCCAGCTCGTACTCCTCCGTCGGCCAGACCTCCTTCTGGAGCTCCAGCGGGACCTTGAACCAGCCGCCGTCGGGGTCGATCTGGGTGGCGTGGGCGATCAGCGCCTTGTCCCGGACCTCGAAGAAGTCCGCGCAGGGCACATAGGTGGTCAGCGTGCGCTCGGGCCGCTGGAACTCCTCCCACCGCTTGAGCCACTCGCCGTAGGGGGACTCCAGGCCGCGCTCCAGCATCGCCTCGTGCAGGGCGAGGGTGCGGGGGCGGTTGAAGCCCTGGTTGTAGTAGAGCTTCAGGGGCTGCCAGGGCTCGCCCGCGTCCGGATACCGGTCGGCCTCGCCCGCGGCGTCGAAGGCCGCCATCGTGATCCGGTGGGTCATGATGTGGTCCGGATGCGGATAGCCGCCGTTCTCGTCGTAGGTGGTGACCACGTGCGGCCGGAAGGCGCGGATGCTGCGCACCAGCCGTTCGGCGGCCTCGTCCACGTCCTGGAGCGCGAAGCAGCCCTCCGGCAGCGGCGGCAGCGGATCGCCCTCGGGCAGCCCGGAGTCGACGAAGCCCAGCCACTCCTGCTTCACGCCCAGGATCTCGCGGGCCTCGGCCATCTCCCTGGCCCGCACCTCGTGGATGTGCTCCTCGATGTAGGCGTCGCCCTGGAGCTTCGGATTGAGGATGGAGCCGCGCTCCCCGCCGGTGCAGGTCACGACCAGCACGTCCACCCCCTCGGACACGTACTTCGCCATGGTCGCCGCGCCCTTGCTCGACTCGTCGTCGGGGTGCGCGTGCACGGCCATCAGTCTGAGCTGTTCAGTCAAGGCTCGATCCTCGTTACCTGGTCATGGGAGACGGCTTCTATAGTGACCGAAGCGGCATCCCCTTGTATTCCCGATAGGACCGACAGGACGTGGCGATGAGTTCGGCTGACCCGGCGCGCGCGGAGCTGCCCCGGGGGCGGTACGGGCGCTCGGCGGACGAGCGCTCGGACCGCCGTCTGAAGGCGGTCGGCGCGGTGCTGGGCGCGGCGTTCCTGGCGCTGATCGCCTGGTTCGGGGTGTCCTACGTGACCGGGACGAAGGTCAGCGGCGAGCTGATCAAGTTCGAGATCGTCTCGGACCGCGAGGTGGCCGTCCACCTGGAGGTCCGCAAGGACGAGGGCGTCACCGGCGTGTGCACCGTCAACACCCTCGCGGAGGACGGCGGGGACGTGGGCCGCGCGGACTTCACCTTCGACGGGCCGCACGGCCGCATCGACGAGGTCGTCACCGTACGCACCACGAAGCGGGCCACCAGCGCCCAGCTGGTCGGCTGTACGACGGCCGGCGGAAACTGACGGTCCTCCCCGAGCCCCGAAGGTCCGACCTTCTTCCCTTTTCCGGCGGAATTGTTAGGCTCGTGGTTTCGCCCACCCATGAAGGCGCACCCTTCGGGTAGGGCGTTGCTTTATATCCCGAGAGTACCTACGAGGAGCACCTGTGACCCAGACCAGCGACAACGTCACCTGGCTCACCCAGGAGGCGTACGACCAGCTCAAGGCCGAGCTGGAGTACCTGTCGGGTCCTGCCCGCATCGAGATCGCCAAGAAGATCGAGGCGGCCCGCGAGGAAGGCGACCTCCGTGAGAACGGCGGCTACCACGCGGCCAAGGAGGAGCAGGGCAAGCAGGAGCTGCGGGTACGCCAGCTCACCCAGCTGCTGGAGAACGCCAAGGTCGGCGAGGCTCCGGCGGACGACGGCGTGGTCGAGCCCGGCATGGTGGTCACCGTCGCCTTCGACGGTGACGAGGACGACACGATCACCTTCCTCCTCGCCTCCCGTGAGTACGCCAGCTCGGACATCGAGACCTACTCCCCGCAGTCCCCGCTGGGCCGGGGCGTGAACGGCAAGAAGGTCGGCGACGACGCCGAGTACGAGCTGCCCAACGGCAAGATGGCCTCGGTGCGGGTCCTGAACGCCAAGCCGTACCAGGGCTGAGCCCCCGAGGGGCGGACGACGCGGCCCCCGGCCGCCACGGATCCTTCCGTGGCGGCCGGGGGCCGTTTCGCCGTGCTCGCGTTTTCGCCCGGGCCGTGCTCACGGTCGTGAGCACGGCCCGGGCGGTCAGGCCGCCGAGCGGTACTTGCGTACCGCCAGGGTGCGGAAGACCACGATGATCAGCACCGACCACAGCAGCGAGGCCAGCACCGGGTTCTGCATGGGCCAGGCGTCGGGCGCCTGGTAGCCGGGCGGGAGGTTGCCGAACAGCTCGCGGGCCGCGAGCACGGTCGCGCTGAACGGGTTCCACTCGGCGACGTGCTGCAGGAACGACGGCATGTTCTCCGAGGGCACGAAGGCGATCGAGATGAAGGTCAGCGGGAACAGCCAGATCAGCCCGCCGGAGGTCGCCGCCTCCGGGGTGCGCACCGACAGGCCGATCAGCGCGCCGATCCAGGTGAAGGCGTAGCCCAGCAGGAGCAGCAGGCAGAAGCCCGCCAGCGCCTTGAGAACGCCCTCGTGGGCCCGCCACCCGACGATCGTCGCCACGACGGCCAGCACCACCAGGGTCAGCGCGGTCTGGACGAGATCGGCCAGGGTGCGGCCGGTCAGGACCGCGCCGCGCGCCATCGGCAGGGAGCGGAAGCGGTCGACGAGGCCCTTGTGCATGTCCTCGGCGATGCCCGCGCCCGCGCCGGCCGTGGCGAAGGTGACGGTCTGGGCGAAGATGCCCGCCATGAGGAACTCGCGGTAGGCGCCGGCGTCCACGCCGGCGCCGGGGATGCTGATCGAGCCGCCGAAGACGTAGCTGAACAGCACCACGAACATGACCGGCTGGATGAGGCCGAAGATGACCATCTCCGGGATGCGCATCATCCGCAGCAGGTTGCGCTTGGCGATGGTCAGCGAGTCCGACACGGACTGCCCGATGCCGCCGCCCGCGCGGGGCGCGCGGGTGGTGGGCGCGGAACCGGTGGTGGTGCTCACTTGGAGTTCTCCTTCCGGCCCGCGGCCTTCGCGGCGGACCCGGTGGACCCGGCGCCCTCGCCGTCCGGGCCGGCGTCGGCCTCCTCGGCGTCGTCCGCCGCGTGGCCGGTCAGCGAGATGAACACGTCGTCGAGGGTCGGGCGGCGCAGGCCCACGTCGTCGATCTCCACGCCGCGGGCGTCCAGCTCCCGGATGGCCTCGGCCAGGAGCTTGGCGCCGCCGACGACCGGGACGGTCAGCCTGCGGGTGTGCTCCTCCAGCGCGACCGCACCCCTGCCCAGGCCCCGCAGGACCTCCTCGGCGCTGCGGATGTCGTCGCGCTCGTGCACGACGACCTCGATGCGCTCGCCGCCGATGCGGGCCTTGAGCTCGTCGGAGGTGCCGCGGGCGATGACGCGGCCGTGGTCGACCACGGCGATGTCGTGTGCGAGCCGGTCGGCCTCCTCCAGGTACTGGGTGGTCAGCAGCAGCGTGGTGCCGCCGGCGACCAGCTCCTCGATGACCTCCCACAGCGCCTGGCGGTTGCGCGGGTCCAGACCGGTGGTCGGCTCGTCCATGAACATCACGGGCGGGCTGACGACCAGCGCGGCGGCGAGGTCGAGCCGGCGGCGCATGCCGCCGGAGTACGTCTTGGCGGTCCGGTCGGCGGCGTCGGCGAGGTTGAACCGCTCCAGCAGCTCGGCGGCCCGCCGCTTGGCGTCGCGTGCGGACATCTGGTAGAGGCGGGCGACCATCTGGAGGTTCTCACGGCCGGTCAGATACTCGTCGACGGCGGCGAACTGCCCGGACAGGCCGATGGAGCGGCGCACCTCCTGGGGCTGCTCGAGCACGTCGATGCCCGCCACGACCGCGCGGCCGCTGTCGGGCCGCAGCAGTGTGGTCAGCACCCGTACGGTGGTGGTCTTCCCGGCGCCGTTGGGTCCGAGCAGGCCCAGCACGGTGCCTTCGGGGACGTCGAGGTCGACACCGTCCAGAGCCCTGACGTCGCCGAAGGTCTTGACCAGACCCTCGGCGTGGATGGCACCTGGCATGGAGGTCTCCCATGGGTGTGGGTGGTCGGAAAAACGAAGGAAACACTGAGAATGCCGAGAACGCGGGAGCGGTGCGAAAGCGGCCGCTCCGCACCGAACGCGACGGCGCGCGCGGATGCGTGCGGACACACCGCGGACGCGGCGCGGGTCAGCACTATGCAGCAACGCGATATAACGCGTCAAAAGGTTTACGGCGTGTCCCGTGGACGTGTCCCGCCGGCGCGTCGCGCCGACGCCCCCGTACACCTCAGCCCGTCACCGTGTAACCGGCTCTGACCAGCGAAGCCTTCACCTCGGCGCAGTGCTGCGGACCCTTGGTCTCCAGATGCAGGTCCACCTCCACCTCCGTCAGCCCGAGCCGGGGGTCGGTCCGCACGTGGCTGACGTCCAGGACGTTGGCGTCCGCCACCGACAGCTCCGCCAGGAGCGCGGCCAGCGCCCCCGGACGGTCGGTCAGCCGCAGCCGCAGCGACAGGTAGCGGCCCGCCGCCGCCATGCCGTGCCGCAGCGTGCGCTGCAGCACCAGGGGATCGACGTTGCCGCCGGAGAGCACGGCCACCACCGGCCCCTCGAAGGCGTCCGGAGCGGACAGCAGCGCCGCCACCGTGCTGGCGCCGGCCGGCTCGACGACGAGCTTGGCCCGCTCCAGGCAGAGCAGCAGCGCGCTGGAGATCGCGTCCTCGCTCACGGTGCGGACCTCGTCGACCATCCTGCCGATGATCTCGAACGGCACGTCCCCGGGCCGCCCGACCATGATCCCGTCGGCCATCGTCGAGACCGACTCCAAGGTCACCGGGTGCCCGGCGGCCAGCGAGGGCGGGTAGGCGGCGGCCCCCTCGGCCTGCACCCCGACCACGCGCACGTCCGGCCGCAGCGACTTCACCGCCAGCGCCACCCCGGCCGCCAGCCCGCCGCCGCCGATGCCGACGACGACCGTGCGGACCTCCGGGCACTGCTCCAGGATCTCCAGCCCGACCGTGCCCTGGCCGGCGACGATGTCGGGGTGGTCGAAGGGGTGGATGAAGACCGCGCCGGTCTCGGCCGCGTACTCCTGTGCCGCCCGCAGCGTCTCGTCCACCACCTGCCCGTGCAGCCGCACCCGGGCGCCGTAGTCACGGGTCGCCGCCACCTTCGGCAGCGCCGCACCGACCGGCATGAAGACCGTCGAGCGGACCCCCAGCAGGGACGCGGCCAGGGCCACGCCCTGGGCGTGGTTGCCCGCGGAGGCCGCGACGACCCCGTGGGCGCGCTCCTCGGCGGACATCGCGGCTATCCGCACATACGCGCCGCGGACCTTGAAGGACCCGGTGCGCTGGAGGTTCTCGCACTTGAGGTGGACGGGCGAGCCGACCAGTTCGCCGAGGTGGCGGCTGCCCTCCAGCGCGGTCGTCCGGGCCACCCCGGAGAGCGTCTTCTGGGCGGCGCGTACGTCGTCGAGGGTGAGTGCCGGCGCGTCGTCGCGGCCGGTGTGCTGGACAGTGCTGGCGACCATGCCGCCAGTCTGGCAGCCCGGCACGCGGGCGGCTCGCGGGGACCCCGGCCGCCTCCCGGGGCCCCGCGGAGCCCGGCCGGGGGCCGCGCACCGCTGCCCGCCGGGGGAGCCGCTCATTCGTACGCTGCCGGTACGGGGCGGGCCCGGGACGCGTACTCTGTGGCACACCCTCAGCCCGTCGTACCCCGTATCCACGAAGAAGCGAGCAACCGGCCATGCCCACGCACCCGGACATGACGACCGCCCACCCCCACGACGAAACGAGCGGAGAGAGCGTGCAGGCCAGCATGCCCCCCACCGCAGGCCGCCCGGACCCCGACCAGGACCGGACCGGCTCCGCACCCCTCCTCGACCTCGACGCCCTGCAGCACCAGGTGGCCCTCTTCGCGCGCCGCGCGGAGCAGACCCGGCTCGGCGGCGTCGGTCAGGCCCGCAACTCCATGGACCGCGCCGCCTACCTGCTGCTCAACCGGCTGGACAGGGACGGGCCCACGGGCGTCAAGGCGCTCGCCGCGGGCATGGGGATCGACTCCTCGACCGTGACCCGCCAGGTGGCCCCGCTGGTGGAGTCCGGCCTGGTCAAACGCACCTCCCACCCCGACGACGGCCGCGCCGTGGTCCTCCAGCTCTCCCCGCGCGGCGCCGCGCGGCTGGAGCAGGTGCGCGCCTCGCGGCGCGAGCTGATGGAAGTGCTGACGCGGGACTGGAACGAGGAGGAGCGGACGGTCTTCTGCGAACTGCTCACCCGCTTCAACCAGGCCCTCTCCGACTTCCAGGCGGAGGGCTCCTGACCCTTTGCCGGCCCTCCCGCGCGGTCCCCGCCACGCTGCGTTCGCCCCTTCGGGGCGGGCGGGGGCAGGATGGGGGCATGGCCAACCGACTCGCCGCCGAGACGTCCCCCTACCTCCTCCAGCACGCGGACAACCCCGTCGACTGGTGGCCCTGGTCGCCGGAGGCGTTCGAGGAGGCGAGGCGGCGTGACGTCCCGGTGCTGCTCAGCGTCGGCTACAGCTCGTGCCACTGGTGCCATGTGATGGCCGAGGAGTCCTTCGAGGACGGGGCCACCGCCGAGTACCTCAACGCCCACTACGTGTCCGTCAAGGTGGACCGCGAGGAGCGCCCGGACGTCGACGCCGTCTACATGGAGGCGGTCCAGGCCGCCACCGGGCAGGGCGGCTGGCCCATGACCGTCTTCCTGACGCCGGAGGGCGAGCCGTTCTACTTCGGCACCTACTTCCCGCCCGAGCCCCGGCACGGGATGCCCTCCTTCCGCCAGGTGCTGGAAGGGGTGCGCGCCGCCTGGACCGACCGGCGCGAGGAGGTCGCCGAGGTGGCCGGGCGGATCGTGGAGGACCTGGCGGGGCGGAGCATCGGCTACGGCGGCGGGGACACCCCGCGCCCGCCCCGGCCGGAGGAGGTGGGCTCGGCACTGCTCGCGCTGACCCGCGAGTTCGACGCGCGGCACGGCGGCTTCGGCGGCGCGCCGAAGTTCCCGCCGTCGATGGTGCTGGAGTTCCTGCTGCGCCACCACGCCCGCACCGGCTCCGAGGGCGCGCTGCAGATGGTGGAGGCGACCTGCGAGGCGATGGCGCGCGGCGGCCTCTACGACCAGCTCGGCGGCGGCTTCGCCCGCTACTCGGTGGACGCCTCGTGGACGGTGCCCCACTTCGAGAAGATGCTCTACGACAACGCGCTGCTGTGCCGGGTGTACGCGCATCTGTGGCGCGCCACCGGCAGCGAGCGGGCGCGGCGGGTCGCGCTGGAGACGGCCGACTTCATGGTCCGCGAACTGCGCACCCCCCAGGGCGCCTTCGCCTCCGCGCTGGACGCCGACAGCGACGACGGCACCGGGCGGCACCGGGAGGGCGCGTACTACGTCTGGACACCTGCCGAGCTGCGCGAGGTCCTCGGGGAGGAGGACGCGGAGCTGGCCGCCGCCCACTTCGGCGTGACCGAGGAGGGCACCTTCGAGGAGGGGGCCTCCGTCCTGCGGCTCCCGGACACCGACGGCCCCGCGGACGCCGGACGGATCGAGTCGGTGCGCCACAGGCTGCTGGACGCCCGGTCCGCGCGTCCGCGCCCCGGCCGGGACGACAAGGCCGTCGCCGCCTGGAACGGGCTGGCGATCGCCGCGCTCGCCGAGACCGGCGCCTACTTCGACCGCCCCGATCTGGTGGAGGCGGCCACCGCCGCCGCCGACCTGCTGGTCGCCGTCCACCTCGATACGGGCGGACGGCTGGCGCGCACCTCCCGCGACGGCGCCGCGGGCTCCGGCGCCGGGGTGCTGGAGGACTACGGCGACGTGGCCGAGGGCTTCCTCGCCCTGTACTCGGTGACCGGTGAGAGCTGCTGGCTGGAGCTGGCCGGCACCCTGCTGGAGACCGTGCTGACGCGCTTCACCGCCGCCGACGGCACCCTGTACGACACCGCCGACGACGCCGAGCGGCTCATCCGCCGCCCCCAGGACCCCACCGACAACGCCGCGCCCTCCGGCTGGACGGCCGCCGCCGCGGCCCTGCTGTCGTACGCCGCCCACACCGGGTCCTCCCGCCACCGCGAGGCCGCCGAGCGGGCGCTGGGCGTGGTGACGGCGCTGGCCCCGCGTGTGCCGCGCTTCATCGGCTGGGGGCTGGCCGCCGCCGAGGCGGCGCTGGACGGGCCGCGCGAGATCGCGGTGGTCGGCCCGGTGGGCGACCCTGCCACCGCCGTGCTGCACCGCACCGCACTGCTGGCCACCGCGCCCGGTGCGGTGGTGGCCGTCGGCGAGCCGTCGGCGGACGGCGGCCGGGGCGCGGGCAGCGGGGCGGACGGCGGCGCGGACGAGGAGACGCCCGCGCTGCTGCGCGGCCGGCCGCTGCTGGACGGCCGCCCGGCCGCGTACGTCTGCCGGCACTTCGCGTGCGACGCCCCCACGGCCGATCCGGAGCGGCTGGCGCGGACGGTGGGGGCGTTTGCCGGGGCGTGAGGCCGTGCGGGCGGCGGCCGTTCTCCGCCGCCCGCCATGCCGCCCGTACGCCGCCCGCATGCCGTCCGCGCGTCACCCACGTGGGGAAAAACACGGAGCGCCCGGCCCGGGGTGTCCGTACAGTGGCGGTCATGCAGGTGATCCAGTCGACGAAACTCGCCAATGTCTGCTACGAGATCCGGGGCCCGGTTCTCGAGGAGGCCATGCGGCTGGAGGCGGCGGGTCACCGCATCCTCAAGCTCAACACCGGCAATCCCGCGCCCTTCGGCTTCGAGTGCCCGCCGGAGATCCTCGAGGACATGCTGCGCAACGTCGGGTCGGCGCACGGCTACGGCGACGCCAAGGGGCTGCTGGCGGCCCGGCGCGCGGTGATGCAGTACTACCAGACCAAGGGCATCGAGCTGGACGTCGAGGACGTCTACATCGGCAACGGCGTCTCCGAGCTGATCCAGATGTCGATGCAGGCGCTGCTGGACGACGGCGACGAGGTGCTGGTGCCGGCGCCGGACTACCCGCTGTGGACGGCCTCGGTCTCGCTGTCGGGCGGCACGGCCGTGCACTACCGCTGCGACGAGCAGTCCGACTGGATGCCGGACCTGGCCGACATCGAGAGCAGGGTGACCGACCGCACCAAGGCGATCGTCATCATCAACCCGAACAACCCCACCGGCGCCGTCTACGGCGAAGAGGTGCTGCGCGGCCTGACGGACATCGCCCGCCGCCACGGCCTGATCGTCTACTCCGACGAGATCTACGACAAGATCCTCTACGACGGCGCCACCCACACCCCCACCGCCGCCGTCGCCCCCGACCTGCTGACCGTCACCTTCAACGGCCTGTCCAAGTCCTACCGGGTGGCCGGCTACCGCTGCGGGTGGATGGCCGTCTGCGGTCCGAAGACGCACGCCGCCAGCTACATCGAGGGTCTGACGATCCTGGCGAACATGCGGCTGTGTGCCAACATGCCGTCCCAGTACGCGGTGGCCACCGCGCTGGGCGGGCGGCAGTCGATCAACGATCTGGTGCTGCCGGGCGGGCGGCTGCTGGAGCAGCGCGACACCGCGTACGAGCTGCTGACGTCCATCCCGGGCGTGACGTGTGTGAAGCCGAAGGGGGCCCTGTACCTCTTCCCGCGGCTGGACCCCCAGGTCTACAAGATCAAGGACGACCGGCAGATGGTCCTCGACCTGCTGCGGGCGGAGAAGATCATGGTCGTCCACGGTACGGGCTTCAACTGGCCCGAGCCGGACCACTTCCGCATCGTCACGCTGCCTCCGGCGCAGGACCTGGCGGACGCGGTGCAGCGGATCGGGAAGTTCCTGGACGGCTACGGCCAGCACTGAGGCGGCGGCTCCGGGACGGGGCCGGAAAGCCGCCCGCGCCCGGTGGGCGGTACGGGGCGACCGGAGTCCGGACGGATGGGAAAGGCCTGGCGGGAGCGGGTGAGGACGCCGGGAAAGTCTCTGCACCCGCGACAACTTTAGACAGAGTCCAAGTTAAGATGGACTCCTGAATCAGCCAGGAGGCCATCCCATGTACGAACCGATTCGCACGCCGTCGGTCCACACCATGGCCGATCCGGCCAGGACCGAGGGACTCCTCCCGCGCCGCTCCCGCGAGGAGGAGCTCGACAACAGGCTCGCCGGCCACCTCACCGCGCTGCTGACCGTGACCGACGAGCTCCGCGCCCACACCCCCGACGCGGAGTTGGACGACGCCGCGCAGCGGCTCGACGCCCAGGTCACCCGGTTGTGCGCGGGGCGCGCCCCGCTGCGGGCCGAGCCGTCCGCCGCCGGGGCCGACGCCTCCCGTGTCGCGGCCCTCCACCAGCGGGCCCACACGCTCGCCGGGCAGGCCCTGGTCGTGGCCACCTCCCGCTCGGACGCGGCGGCCGCAGCCCTGGCCGCCGAGCGGATGGAGGCCCACGCCCGGGCGCTCGGCCTGGCCGAGGTCGGCTGACCGGCGCCGGCCGGGGACGGGAAGTCCACGAAGCCCGCGGGCCCCGTCCCGGCATCCTGTGCCGGGACGGGGCCCGCGGGCTCTCGCGTGGCGGCTCGGCGGCTCGGCCGCCCGGCCGGACGGCCGACCGCTCAGCCCAGGCGCTCGACCAGGGCGTGGTACTCGTCCCACATCGCCTTCGGGGTGTGGTCGCCGAAGGTGTTCAGGTGCTCGGGGATGAGGGCGGCCTCCTCGCGCCAGACCTTCTCGTCCACCTTCAGCAGGAACTCCAGGTCCGCCTCGGGCAGCGCCAGGCCGTCGGTGTCCAGGGCGCTCTTGGCCGGGACGATGCCGATGGGCGTCTCGACACCCTCCGCCTCGCCGTTCAGGCGGCCGACGATCCACTTGAGCACCCGGCTGTTCTCGCCGAAGCCCGGCCACACGAACCGGCCGCCGTCGTCCTTGCGGAACCAGTTGACGTAGTAGATCCTCGGCAGCTTCGCCGGGTCCGCCTTCTCCCCGACCTCGAGCCAGTGGCCCATGTAGTCGCCCATGTTGTAGCCGCAGAACGGCAGCATGGCGAACGGGTCGCGGCGCAGCTCGCCGACCCTGCCCTCGGCCGCGGCGGTCTTCTCCGAGGCCACGTTGGCGCCGAGGAAGACGCCGTGCTGCCAGTCGAAGGACTCCGTCACCAGCGGCACCGCGCTGGCGCGGCGTCCGCCGAAGAGGATCGCCGAGATCGGCACGCCCCGGGGGTCCTCCCACTCCGGCGCGATGATCGGGCACTGCGAGGCGGGCACGGTGAAGCGGGCGTTGGGGTGCGCGGCCGGGGTGCCGGAGGAGGGCGTCCAGTCGTTGCCCCGCCAGTCGGTCAGATGGGCCGGGGGCTCCTCGGTCATGCCCTCCCACCACACGTCGCCGTCGTCGGTGAGCGCGACGTTGGTGAAGATCGCGTTGCCCCACAGGGTCTTCATCGCGTTGGCGTTGGTGTGCTCGCCGGTGCCGGGCGCCACGCCGAAGAAGCCGGCCTCGGGGTTGATGGCGTAGAGGCGGCCGTCCTCGCCGAAGCGCATCCAGGCGATGTCGTCGCCGATCGTCTCGACCGTCCAGCCCGGGATCGTCGGCTCCAGCATCGCCAGGTTGGTCTTGCCGCAGGCGCTGGGGAAGGCGGCGGCGACGTACTTGGACTCGCCGCGGGGAGGCGTCAGCTTGAGGATCAGCATGTGCTCGGCGAGCCAGCCCTCGTCGCGCGCCATCACCGAGGCGATGCGCAGCGCGTAGCACTTCTTGCCCAGCAGCGCGTTGCCGCCGTAGCCCGAGCCGTAGGACCAGATCTCACGGGTCTCGGGGAAGTGGGAGATGTACTTGGTGGAGTTGCACGGCCAGGGGACGTCCTCCTGGCCCGGCTCGAGCGGGGCGCCGACGGTGTGGACGGCCCTGACGAACCTCCCGTCCTCGCCCAGCTCCTCCAGGACGGCGCTGCCCATGCGGGTCATCGTCCGCATGGAGACGGCCACGTACGCGGAGTCGGTGATCTCCACGCCCAGCGCGGAGAGCGGGGAGCCCAGCGGGCCCATGCAGAAGGGGACGACGTACATCGTCCGGCCGCGCATCGAGCCGCGGAAGACGCCGCCCTCGCCACCGGAGCCGGTGAAGACCTCGCGCATCTTCGCGGGGTCCATCCAGTGGTTGGTGGGGCCCGCGTCCTCCTCCTTCTCGGAGCAGATGAAGGTGCGGTCCTCCACGCGCGCCACGTCGGAGGGGTCGGAGGCGGCGTAGTACGAGTTGGGGCGCTTGACCGGGTCGAGCCTGGTGAAGGTGCCCTTCTCGACCAGTTCCTCGCAGAGCCTGTCGTACTCCGCCTCCGAGCCGTCGCACCAGATGACGCGGTCGGGCTGGGTGAGGGCCGCGATCTCGTCGACCCAGGCGATCAGTTCCTGGTGACGGGTGGGGGTGGTGTTGCCGGGAGCCGCAGTACTGCGCGCCACAATCGCTCCAGATGTCGAGGGTTTCGTGCCGGATACCGCACGTGTATCCGTTTTGTTCATCCGTACTTCAGACTCGGCCCCGTGGGGGCTGCGACCCGGATGCTGCGGCGTTGCTCATCCGGTGCCGACCACGCTCATTTGATACTCCGCCTTTGGAGCGATTCTGTCCAGACGGCCGTATGGTGAGCATGGCCACGCGGCGGTGAAACCTACGGTCACGTAGGTACGATGAGACGTATGACCGCCGCAGTACCCGAATCCCCAAGGACTCTGCCCGCCGAGGACCGCGACGGCCGTGGGGACCGCGAGGACCACGGGGCCGAGAGGTCCGCTCACTCCGTCCACCCCGTCAAGCCCCGCCTGCGGGGCTGGCTGCACGCCGGGATGTTCCCGGCCGTGCTGGTCTCGGGAATCTTCCTGACCGCCCTGGCCCAGACCCCGCGCGGCCGTCTGGCCTGCGCGGTCTACACCCTGACCGCCTGTCTGCTGTTCGGCGTCAGCGCCCTGTACCACCGCGGGAACTGGGGCCCGCGCGCCAACGCGGTGCTCCGCCGCCTCGACCACGCGAACATCTTCCTGATCATCGCGGGCACCTACACGCCCCTGACGCTCCTGCTCGTGCCCGGAGGCCGCGGCCGGTTGCTGCTGTGGGGCATCTGGGCCGCCGCCGTCGCGGGCATCGCCTTCCGCGTCTTCTGGGTCGGCGCGCCGCGCTGGCTCTACACCCCCTGCTACATCGCGATGGGCTGGGCCGCGGTGTTCTTCCTGCCCGACTTCCTGCGCGCGGGCGGCGTCGCCGTCCTGGTGTGCGTGATCGTCGGCGGCCTCCTCTACAGCGTGGGCGGCCTCGTCTACGGCATCAAGCGGCCGAACCCCTCACCGCGCTGGTTCGGCTTCCACGAGGTCTTCCACTCCCTCACCCTGGCCGCCTTCGCCGTCCACTACGTGGGGATCTCCCTGGTGGCCTACAACGCCACCTGACGCACGGCCCGTTCCGCCGGCCCCGGCCGGAGGTCAGCCGCCGCGCCGCACCGAGCGGCCGGCGAGCACACCGGTGCGGCGGCCGTCCTCGACGGCGAACCGGCCGCCGACCAGCACATGGGGGATGCCCTGCGGCGGGGTGCGCGGCGCCTCGAACGTCGCCCCCGCCGCCACCGTCTCCGGATCGAACAGCACCAGGTCGGCGTGGTACCCCTCGCGCACCAGCCCCCGGTCCGGCAGGCGCAGCCGGGCGGCCGGCCGGCCGGTCAGGCGTGCCACGCACTCCTCCAGCGACAGCACGCCCAACTCGCGCACATAGCGGCCCAGGTAGTGCGGGAAGGTGCCCCACGCCCGCGGATGGGGCCGGCCGCCGACGAGGATGCCGTCGCTGCCGCCGGTGTGGGCGCGGTGCCGCATGATCGCCCGGACGTTCTCCTCGTGCCCGACGTGCTGGAGGACGGTGGTGCCCAGCCGGTCGTCGAGCAGCAGCCGCCGCGCCACCGCGAACGGCTCCTCGCCGCGCTCGGCCGCCGACCGCGCGACCGTGCGGCCCACGTATCCGGCCAGGGCGGCGTCCGCCACCCCGGAGACCTCCACGGTGTCCCAGTCGACCGGCACCCCGTGGCAGCCATCCGAGCCCTCGGTCTCCATGACGTACCGGATCCGGGCGCAGGCCGCCGGATCCCGCAGCCGGGCCAGGGTCGCCTCGGGACCGCCCTCGGCCGCCCAGCTCGGCAGCAGCGCGGCCAGGGTGGTGCAGCCGGGCAGGTAGGGATAGCTGTCCAGCGTCAGGTCCACGCCCTCGTCCAGGGCCGCGTCCAGCAGGGCCAGCAGCTCGGGGGCGCGGCCGGCGTTGACCGAGAAGTTCACGGTGGCGTGCGCCAGGTGCAGGGCGCACCCCGAGGCGCGGGCCACCTCGATCATCTGCGCGTACGCCTCCAGCGCCCCGGCGCCGTAGGAGCGGTGGTGGGGGCAGTGGTAGCCGCCGTAGGACGCCACCACCCGGCACAGCTCGGTCAGCTCGGAGTCGGGGGCGTACATCCCGGGGGTGTAGGTCAGGCCGGAGGACATCCCCACCGCGCCCTGCTCCAGGCCCTCGGCCACCAGGCGCCGCATCCTGCCCAGCTCCTCCCGCGTGGCGGGCCGGTCCTCCCAGCCGACCGCCATCGCCCGCACCGTGCCGTGGGGGACGAGGTAGGCGGCGTTGACGGCGGTGCCGCGGTCGAGCCGGTCCAGGTACTCCCCGACGGTCCGCCAGTCGAAGTCGACGTCCGAGCCGTCCCCGTTCCAGCCGGTGATCGCCTGCCGCACCCGCGCCAGGGTGCGGTCGTCCACAGGCGCGTACGACAGGCCGTCCTGCCCGAGCACCTCCAGCGTGACGCCCTGGGCCACCTTGGCGACATGGGCGGGGTCGCGCAGCAGCGCCAGATCGCTGTGGGCGTGCATGTCGATGAAGCCGGGCGCGAGGACGAGGCCGTCCGCCTCCAGCACGCGCCGTGCGCCGGGGCGCGGTCCGGGATCCTCCTCGCGGTGGACCACGGCGATCCGGCCGCCGTCGACGCCGACGTCGGCCCGGCGGGCGGGGGCTGGGGTGCCGTCGGCGACGCGCGCGCCGCGCAGGACGAGTTCCACGGCGGACTCCGGTTCTCGGGGTGGGAAG